>NZ_JBXDLD010000075.1:0-40634 GCF_056820425.1 Priestia sp. KCTC 13724
ATGACTCACCTAGAAAAGTTATTGATCGATTGTGCATTCGATTGTAAAAGATAAATTCAACTTATATAGTTAAGGTTGTAAAAAAGTACATTAATAAAAAAGCGTGAGTTTCCATGAGAACTCACGCTTTTTTATTAATATATCATTAGTAGGAGGTTAGATAGGATACGTATAGAAATCATAGCTAAACAAAGCTCGTTAAGTCATTTTTAGCCTTTTTTTGTTTGCAAATAGGATTCCATACGGTCCATTGCTTCAACCAACTTCTCCATTGCATAAGCATAAGAAAGTCTAACATAGCCTTCACCTAGGTCTGAAAATGCACTACCGGGAACAAGAGCTACGCCTGCTTCTTTTACTAACTCAAGTGCAAAGTCAAACGACGACATGTTAAGTGATTGAATCGATGGGAAAATATAAAAAGCACCGTTAGGCTTTTCCACATCAAAGCCCATCTTAACAAGACGCTCGTAAACATAATTCAATCGTCTTTCGTATTCTTTTTTCATGTCTACAGCATCATTTTTACCTGCTGTTAAAGCGTTAAGAGCCGCAGCTTGCGAAATGGATGATGCGCAGCTGACGTTGTATTGATGCACTTTTAAAATATGCTTTGTTAAGTATGCTGGCGCAAATAATAACCCGATGCGCCAACCTGTCATCGAATGAGACTTAGATACGCCGTTTACCACAATGGTTTTATCACGCATTGAAGGAATGGCTGCAATCGAATGATGGTTACCTTCAAATACAAGTTCACTATAAATTTCGTCAGATAAGACAAAAACCTCTTTATCCTTTAACAAGTCAGCAATCTCTTGAAGCTCTTCTTTGGACAGCGTTACGCCGGTTGGATTTGAAGGGTAAGGTAAGATAACACATCTTGTTTTATCCGTTAGGTGCTGCTCAATTAAATCAGCAGTTAAACGAAATCCAGTTTGTGTTGTATCAATATGTACAGGAATAGCACCGTTTAATTTAATGAGCGGTTCGTATCCAGGATAGACTGGACCTGGTAAAAGTACCTCTGAGCCTTCTTCTGAAATTGTTCGCATCGCAATATCAATGGCTTGACTCGCTCCAATCGTAACAATGATCTCAGATGATGGATCGTAGGATAATTGATACTTTGTATGTACAAAATCAGCGGCTGCTTTTCTTAGCTCAATTGTTCCTGCATTATGTGTGTAAGACGTAGCGTTTTCATCAATAGCCGTTTTAGCAGCTTCTTTCACATGAGGCGGCGTTAGAAAATCAGGTTGTCCAATTGTTAATGACAATACGTTATCATACTGAGCTACCATATTATAAAATTTGCGAATACCCGACAGTTCAATGCCTTTTACTCGTTTGTTAATTAAATGTTCCATACTAGTCGTTCCATCCTTCCACAGTGTTTCACTCATTTTATCATAATGTATACATGTAAAAAACCACTATCTTCTCAATGCAGATTGAGAAGATAGTGGTTTTAATCATTCACTTTATAAAAGGTGAGAATAGCGAGCTATTAATTTGTAAAAAAGTTCTTCATCTCTGTTATCAAGCGCTTCGTCAATTAATTCTCTTACATGCTTTTTGTTAAAATCCGTTGATAACTTTTTCAACAATAGACTTGCTTCTTTTGAATAGTATGGTTGGACAGGTCTAAATGAAGTAGATGTGGCGAAATTTTTATTTTTTCGATAATCGTTCATCACTCAACAACCCCTTTAATTATACTTACTAATCTATACCCTCTTATGGCGCATGTAACCCTCCGTTTTCTAAAAATCATAAATAGACACTGTGTTTTTATGATTTTATTGCTAAACGAGAGGGGGGCGTTTTATTTAAATGTATGTATTTAGTTGAAATACAGTGAGAGGTAGTCTACTTAAAATTATTATGTATGTAACAGCTTCGTAAGGGTAGTGGAAATCACGCCAATCGAAGAACAGAAGCTAGTGTTAGCCCCCTCATAGTTACACACAAAAAAGAGTTTGGGACATAACAAAATGATTGCTTCTAAGAGACGAACAATAGCTGTTCCAATCTTTTTGGTTTGTCTGAACACGTTCGTTCCATTGCGCTAATTGTTTTCACAATCAACCAAAAAACCTGAACGATTAAAAGTGAGAAACTCTCAATCGTTCAGGTTTATCATTGGCTGAATTACTTATGTCCCAGCCTCTTTCAAAGCAATTATGCATTATGTTTATAGTTAGAATCAGTCAGTGTGTATGTTTCCTTCGCGCCAGTACACAGGAGATACATGACCGAAGTCCACCGTTTGGTCGTCTAATGTCACGATACAGTGATCTGTGCCAGCTTGCTCTTTAATATTCTCGTAAATCTCTTCTTCTACATCTTCAATAATAGTCATTTCATTTTCATCATTAAAAAGAATGACGGAACCTTTCATTAAACATACACCTTCTTTAAGTAATTGTGGTTTATCATGTGTAGTATAAAGGGTTTCAATTCAATCGTCCACAGGTATTACAAAGATTTTCGTTAACATTTTGTGAACGAGTTATATCCTAGAAGATAAGAATTTGTTATTAAACCTCTCGCACTTTCAGCCGATAATTACTAATACAGAGATGAAAACGTTTTATGTTAAAAACATTTATTTTTTAGGTGGTTTTACTTTACGACTATAAAGTTTCATTACTATAATAAAGGACGACCACTACATAAGTACACTTTACTATGGAAGGGCGAAAATTTATGCAGCACGATAAAGGAATCCTATTAGAAAGCGGAACAAATGAGCTAGAAATTGTTGAATTCTCAGTCGATACTATTCGTTTTGGAATCAATGTTATTAAAGTTCGAGAAATTATTAACCCAGTAACCATTACACCGGTTCCTAATTCCCATTCTTACATAGAAGGAATCATTGAGCTGAGAGGAGAAGTTCTGCCTGTTGTTGACGTTGCGAAGGCACTAAAGCGCCCAGCATCGAATCAACCTGCTAAGGATAAATTTATTGTCACAGAATTTAATCAACAAAAAATTGTTTTTCACGTTCATCAAGTCACGCAAATTCATCGCATATCGTGGATGGAAATTGAAAAGCCTTCAGATTTATACCAAGGGCTAGAAACTCAAATCACGGGTGTAGTAAAAGATGAAAGCGATATGATTTTATTACTGGACTTTGAAAAACTTGTCACCGACGTTAATCCTGAAGCTGGAATTGATCAGTCTAAAATTAAGCGGTTAGGTCAGCGCCAGCGATCAAGCAAGCGATTAGTAGTTGCTGAAGACTCACCGTTATTACGCAAAATGATTTCAGATACATTGGAAACAGCAGGCTATGCCAATACAGAGTTTTTTGAAAACGGGTATGATGCGTTACTTTATCTACAATCACTCGTAGAGTCAGGTCATGCCATTGAAGATGAGGTACAACTAGTTATTACAGATATTGAAATGCCACAAATGGATGGACATCATCTTACCAAGAAAATAAAAGAAGATGATCGTTTATCTGCACTCCCTGTTATTATTTTTTCATCTCTAATCACAGAAGATTTACGTCATAAAGGAAAAATGGTTGGTGCACAAGCACAAGTAAGTAAACCGCAAATTGGTGAACTAGTGCAAATGATTGATGAATTTATTTTATAAAGTAGTTGTGAGCAATATCAAGTTAATGAAAAAAGTGCCTCAATTGTTTCTTTGAGGCACTTTTTTATTTACTTACCAATAGCTTTTACCTAGTGGCTTAAAAACAGGCGCCTGCCGTTTGCGAACATTAGAAGGCTGAACAGGGTTAGGTGCTGATAATAAAAAGCCAGTATATTTGGATAATAATCGTTTTGCATAAGATAGTGACATTGTCGTTTTGGGATTTCGATATTGATGGTTTAAGTGACCGAGGTGTATTAGTTCTTTGAAGTCCTCTTTCTTAGGAGGCATATGGAAAAAGTAATCTCCAACGGATACCAGCACATCTGATTTTTGCTGACTTTTACCTGGGTTAGGTGAAAAATGAAGTCCTTCTTTTTTTGCTTTTCCTTCTGAAATCAGTTGCTCAAGCGCAAGCTTTTTTAACGTATAAAGCTGCTTCGGATCAGGGGCTGCTTTAGCGTGCCTGTTTACCGTGAAAATAGCTTGTGCAATCTCAGCAGTAGATGGATTGAACGTTTCTTGGTTGGTTGAATGAGGCATAAATAAATTCACTCCCTTTCATTAGTCGCTTCATGAAGCAAATGCTGTTTCATAAGGCTTAGTTCTTTTATTATAGCGTGTCTTGTCCAATTTGAAAATAATTACACAGAGATTGGATAAATTCAAAAATATTTTTCTTTTAGGTTTCGTTTAAAAATGAGAGGTTATACAAATAATACAACAAAGGTTTGAAAGCATAAGAAGGTGTTGAATGAAGTGGATATTTTAATTGCATTAATTCCCGCTGTCATGTGGGGGAGTATTTTACTTGTAAGTTCGAAGCTCGGAGGCAAAGCTTATAGCCAAACAATTGGTTTAACTGGAGGAGCGCTTTTATTCTCGATTGTAGCATTTTTTATTGTCTCACCTGAACTTACATGGAAAATCTTTATTGTAGGTTTTGTTTCAGGTTTATTCTGGTCAGTTGGTCAAATGAACCAATTCTCAGCCGTTGAATATTTAGGTGTATCAAAAACACAGCCTATTTCCACAGGTATGCAGCTAATCGGGACATCGTTATTTGGTGTCTTACTGTTTGGTGAATGGTCAACTCAAACAAAGCTACTAATTGGAATTGCTGCTCTTGCGTTTATTATTGTAGGTGTAGTGTTTACGTCATTAAATGATAAAAATAACAAAGAAGCTGATGGGAAAAGTCAATTTGGTAAAGGGATGTTTACACTTTTCATTTCAACATTAGGTTACATAGGTTATTTTATCGTCGTTCAATGGTTTGGAGTAGAAGGCTGGTCTGCGATTTTACCACAGTCTTTGGGTATGCTAGCAGGTGCATTGCTTCTTACTTTCCGTCATAAGCCATTTAACAAATATGCTACACGCAACATCTTAACAGGATTTGTTTGGGCGACAGGTAATATTGGTCTATTAGTAGCAGCTCCTCGTGTCGGAGTAGCAACAAGTTTTTCATTCTCACAAATGGGAATTATTATCTCAACGTTAGGTGGTATTTTCCTACTTGGTGAAAAGAAATCGAAAAAACAAATTACGTTTGTCATCATCGGCTGTATTCTAATCATCGTAGGTGGCGTACTGCTTGGATTTACGAAAAAATAAATAAAACTCTCATAAAAAACGAAACCAGAAAAAAAGGAGCGATTACTGTGTATAAAGATTTAGAAGGAAAAGTAGCAATCGTGACAGGAGCGGCAACTGGACTTGGAAAATCAATTGCAATAAGATTTGGACAAGAAAAAATGAAAGTGGTTGTGAACTATCGTTCAAAAAGTGAAGATGCTCAAAAAGTAGTGGAAGAAATTAAGCAAAATGGTGGAGAGGCAATCGCTGTACAAGCTGATGTATCAAAAGAAGAAGATATGAAGCGATTGATTGAATCAGCTCATACGACATTTGGATCGCTAGATGTCATGATGAATAATGCTGGAGTTCAAAAAGAAATTCCCTCTCATGAAATGTCGCTTGAAGAATGGAACAAAGTCATTTCTGTTAACTTATCAGGGACGTTTATGGGGTGTAGAGAAGCAATTAAGTACATGCTTGAACATAATATCAAAGGTACGGTCATCAACATGTCAAGCGTACACGATATTATCCCGTGGCCACATTTTGTTCATTATGCATCAAGTAAAGGCGGCATTAAAATGATGACAGAAACGTTAGCATTAGAATATGCGCCAAGAGGAATTCGCGTAAATTCAATTGGTCCAGGTGCGATTAATACGCCAATCAATGCTGAAAAATTCTCAGATCCATCAACCAAAGCCGATGTGGAAAAGCTGATTCCAATGGCTAAGATTGGAGAACCAGAAGAAATTGCAAGCGTCGCGGCATGGTTAGCATCGAACGAAGCTAGATATGTTACGGGCATCACGCTGTATGCTGATGGTGGAATGACCCTATATCCAAGTTTTCAAGCAGGAAAAGGTTAATTCATTCTTCTAGAAGGACGAATATACACACCGGTACCATTTGGCACAATGGAAGCAAGTTCGTTTACTTGTTCGTTTTTCATTCGAATACAGCCTTTTGAAACGGCTTTTCCAATCGAACTAGGGTCATTTGTTCCATGAATGCCATAGGATTGTTTTGAAAGGCTTAGCCACATTGTACCAAATGGTCCACCGGGATTTGGCTCTCTATTCACAATGACAAAGTCTCCAACAGGTGTTGTGCTAAGCATCTGCCCAACAGCAATTGGGTAAGTTGCTTTCACAACATTATTTTCTCTTAGCTCCAACTCTCTCTCCGCGATAAAGACATGAATGGAATATGGAATGGTTGTTTTATCTGGTAGGTCAGGAATAAGAATTACTTGCCCTGGTACGATGATGTTTGGGTTTAACCCTGGATTGGCTGCAAGAATCATACTGAAAGGCCTTCGATAATCAAGTGAAATTTGATACAATGTTTCACCTTGTTTCACAACATGGAGCATGACTTTCCCTCCTTAATCATAAATCTTTTTAAAATTAACAGAATTTTTCGTTATTATATAAATCTATAGGATTATTTGTTACTATATGAACAGCGTGAGGAGAAAGTGAGCAATAGAGTAAAGGTTTCATATATACGAAATTAGAAGGTGTTGAACAAAAATGAAAATGAAGCACGGAATGATTGACATTGGGTCGAATACAATGCGACTAGTGATTTATGAAAATAGAGAACGGAAAGGCTTTAAGCAAATTGAAAACCTCAAAGTAGTAGCCAGATTACGTAATTATTTAGATAATGACAGTTTGTTAAACGAAGAAGGCATTCATGTTTTGCTTCAAACGCTACAAACGTTTCAAATTATTACGCGTCATCACGAATTAACACACGTTAGCTGCGTAGCGACTGCTACGGTTAGACAAGCTAAAAATAAAGAGTACATTGTCCAACTGGTTAAAGAAAACACTGACTTCTCAATGAAGATCTTATCGGAATATGAAGAGGCCTTTTATGGTTTTTTTGCCGTGACGAATTCAACTTCAATAGAAGAAGCTGTAACAATTGACATAGGAGGAGGGAGCACAGAACTTACTTACTTTCGAAATAGAGAACTTGTTGAATATCATAGCTTTCCTTTTGGTGCGCTCTCCTTACGTTTGCAGTATGTGAAAGACCATGTACCGACCAATGAAGAAAGAGGCAAAATCCGTGATTTTGTACGAAGTGAATTTCAAACGCTATCTTGGCTTAAAAAACGCTATGTACCAATTGTAGCAATCGGTGGAAGTGCGAGAAATCTTGTACAGCTCCATCAAAGTTTTATTCAGTATCCGCTTGCTGGGGTGCATCAATATAAAATGACACCTAGGGACATTGCACAAGTGAAAACAATTATTACCCCCTACTCCTACGCTGAACTTCAAAAATTAGAAGGGCTATCCAAAGATCGAGCAGACACCATTATGCCTGCTATTGAAGTGTTTCAAGCCCTGTGTGAGGTCGTAAACGCGCCTTCATTTATTCTCAGTCGTAAAGGGCTTAGAGAAGGAGTGCTATATAAAGAAGCACATGAGCAAAGCCAGGGAACAATGTATCCCGACGTAGTGGAACGTAGTTTTCAAGAACTTGTCGATGACTTTGAAATTAATCCAATTTACGTTCAACAAGTAACGCGTACCGCTACAATGCTGTTTCAGCACCTGCGAGTGAATGCTTTACCAACCTTAACAGATGATGACCTCGAATTGTTAAGAAAAGGGGCTCAAGTGTTTCATTTGGGAGAATATATTGATTCAGAATCCAGCAGTCAGCATACGTTTTATTTATTAGCAAATCGTACAATTGACGGGTTAACGCATTTAGAACGCCTAAAGTTAGCATTAGTTGCTTCTTATAAAGGGAAATCTACGTTTAGACAATATATTGAGCCGTTTCGTGAATGGATTTCAAAAGAAGAACAGAGAAAACTCTTATTAGTAGGAGCTCTATTAAAATTGGCAACAAGCTTAAATGCAACTAAGCGAAATGTGGTAACACATATAGAAGTCAAGATTACGGATGCAATGTTAACTTTTACGCTCGTGTGTAATGGTAATTATAAAGCGGAAGAATACCAAGCTGAAAAACAAAAAAAGCATTTAGAAAAAGTGTTGAAAAAACCTATTGTGTTGAATTTTAAATACATTACGAATTAAAAGGTGATACTATTCCTGTACAAAATAAGAAATAAAAAATATACATGTCGTTCATCTTATCTTTATAATTAGTTCATAATTAGATATTAATTAAAAAAGGAGAGCATTTAGGGGGAAATGTAGATGGTGGATGTGGATAAAATATATAGACTGGATAAAGAAAATGAACTGACAAACCCTTCTTATTATAATAACCGGGAACTAAGCTGGTTGGCATTTAATCAGCGCGTACTAGAAGAGGCGATTGATAAACGGAATGCTCTTTTAGAACGATTAAAATTTCTAGCGATTTTCAGCTCTAATTTAGACGAATTTTTTATGGTAAGAGTAGCAGGAATAAAAGATCAAGTAAAAGCAGGATTTAATAAGCCTGAGAACAAAGCGGGACTGACCCCCAAACAGCAGCTTTCAGCAATCGCGATTAAAAATCATGAGCTCATTAAAGTTCAATCTGAAACCTATATGCATACTTTATTGCCATTGTTAAAACAAGAACAAATCAACTTTGTTTCAATCAAGGAATTAACGACGCATCAGAAAGAGTTTTTAAAATCTTATTTTATAGATCAAGTGTTTCCTGTTTTAACTCCAATGGCAGTTGATGCATACCGACCGTTTCCGATACTTCTCAATAAAAGTTTAAATTTAGCTGTGGTATTAAAAGAAGATAACGAAGAGCAGCAAGTTACGGGGATAAAAGGAAGACTTGCCATTGTGCAGGTGCCTGCGGTTTTAGAACGGTATATTGAACTCCCAACGGATTCATTGGAACGCTCATTCGTTTTATTAGAAGAAGTGATTGCCCACTTTATTCAGCAATTGTTTAGCGGTTATGAAGTAACATCTGTGACGCAGTTTCGCATTACGCGAAATGCGGATATGACCATTCATGAAGAAGGAGCTCGAGACCTTTTAAAAGAAATTGAGAAAGAGCTGAAAAAACGAAAATGGGGCGCTGCTGTGCGTTTAGAAGTAAAAGCCTCTTATTATGATGAACAGGTTCTAGCCTATTTAAAAAGAGTGTTGGATATCCACACGAAAGATGTGTACGTAGTTGACTCACCTCTTGATTTAACCATGCTGTTTTCGTTTTGTGACAAGATTAAAGTGACGCATGAGCATTTAGGTGTTGAAATGTTTATCCCGCAGCCTCCGCAAGATTTAGCATCGGATGAAGATATCTTTGAAAAATTGTTAGAGCAGGATTTGTTGTTTCATCATCCCTACGAGTCGTTTGAGCCGGTTGTTGACTTTGTAGCCGATGCGGCAGAAGATCCTGATGTATTAGCCATTAAACAAACTTTATATCGTGTAAGCGGAGATTCACCCGTCATAAAAGCGCTGCAAAGAGCTGCTGAAAATGGAAAACAGGTTACCGTATTGGTTGAATTAAAAGCACGGTTTGATGAAGAGAAGAACGTTCAATGGGCAAAAAAATTAGAAAAAGCGGGTTGTCACGTTATCTATGGGATGACACACTTAAAAACGCATAGCAAAATTACGCTTGTTGTCAGGAAGCGCCACAATCGAATTGAGCGATTTGTTCATCTTGGCACAGGCAATTATAATGACGCAACGGCTAAAATCTATACGGATATTAGTTACTTAACATCAAAGCGCCAGTTCGGTATTGATGCAACTAATTTCTTTAATTACTTAAGTGGCTATACGCAAAAGCCAGCTTATCACCACTTATCAGTTGCGCCGTTTGATATTCGAGATGATTTCCTTGCGTTAATTGATAAAGAAATAGCATGTCATAAAAAACACGGCAATGGCCGAATTATTGCTAAGATGAATTCCCTGACAGATAAGGCATTAATTATGAAGTTATATGAAGCTTCGCAGGCTGGTGTGTCCATTGATTTAATTGTCCGCGGTACGTGTTGTCTGCGTCCCAAAGTGGAAGGGATTAGCGAACATATTCGAGTGAGGAGTATTATAGGGAGGTTTTTAGAGCATAGTCGCATCTATACATTTCATCACAATGGAGAAAAAAAGGTGTATTTCTCATCTGCTGATATGATGACAAGAAATATGGTAAAGCGCGTTGAAATTCTATTTCCAATTCTCGAAAAATCGTTAAAAAACAGAACGCTAAAATGGTTAAACCTTATGCTTGAAGATAACATAAAAGCTAGAGAGCAGGATGCGAGCGGAAATTACTATTACCTGCCGCAGGGGCAACAAGAAGCTGTTGATAGCCAAAAAGTTTTTAGGCAACTAGCATATCAAGTCATGGAAGATGAAGAGTAAACAAAAAAGCCGATAGAAATCGGCTTTTGCACTTGTTATCGAGGAATGGGGCCAAATCCTGGTGTGCCTGGAGCTCCATAGAAAGTGTGGTAAACATGTGGACCTCCATAGTATGGAGTAGGTGGATATGGGTAGAACAGAGGGCAACAAACCGGGCGTCCACCGAATCCGCTCACTGCTAGTCCTCCAAGTAAGCCACCAGCTAGGCCAGCTACGAATGGCAAAGCAAAAAAGCGCTGTTCACCGTTAGGAGCGGTACGATATACGCCATACGGATAATATTGATGATACATAATTCAACCTCCTTCAATGTTGTCTATGTAGTGTATGGTGGTAGGTTTCATTATGAGTCTGTCTTACTATATGTTTCTAGTATAATCACAAAAAACGTCTAACTAGACGTTTTCTTCAGTGTGAATAATGTAATTTCAGGTGTAGCTAAAAATCTAAAAGGAATGCGCGTTGTGCCGATGCCGCGGTTCACATATAGCTGCATTTTGCTTTCTCCAACCTCGTAAAATCCTTCTGGATAAACTGTACCAAAAGGAGGAGTGATTAACGGCCCGAAAAATGGAAGCTGAATTTGTCCTCCGTGACTATGCCCTGACAGCTGTAAATCAACGGGAAATGCCGCAGCTTTAACTGCTACGTCAGGTTCATGAATCATAGCGATTGAAAAAGTAGAAGGCTCTAATCGACTAAGTGTTTGTTCATATTGAGGATCTCCTAACATCACATCATCTAACCCACAAATCTGGATATATTCGCCGCTATCAAGTGTAATGGTGCGTACGTCATTGACTAGAAGTTGGAAGTTTGATTCCTGAATTACATCTTGATAAAGCGTCGTACCATATCCTCCATGATCATGATTTCCGTAAATTGCGTACTTTCCAAGAGGCGACTTTAATCGGTGTAAAATAGGAGGAATTCGATGCGGATAAGCATATTCATTCGGTGCATCCATTAAATCTCCTGTAAACAAAATGACATCAGGTTTGAGTCTGTTAATCTTACTAACAAGCTCTTCTAGCTGCTGAAGATTATAAGAAAGCCCAAGGTGAGTATCACTAAATTGTAAAATTGTCCGATTGTGAAAGCCGGTTGGAATATTGTTTGAAAAGATGTTTTTACGCGTTATCTGGAGTCGCCTTGGCTCAATATACTTCGCATATGTATAACCAAAGGAAGTCGTTAATACAGTTCCTAACGATAAAGAAAGTAAACCTTTTAAAAAAGAGCGTCGTGTATACGTCTTTTTCATTTTAAAATCAACCTATTCTCTTTCATATTGCCATTCTACTTATAATGGCTAAAGTTTAATTATAGCACCTCTGAAAAAAGGATAAAACTTAAAACCCTTATTTACCTAAATAACTAGTAAAAAAACTTATTTTCGAGAAAAGTGAATAACTATTCATTTCTCTTTTAGATAAAAAAAGGTAGAATAAAAGAGTAAGAGTTTTAATAAAAGGGGGATAACAGAATGAAGGAGAAAGTAGTGATTGTAACAGGTGGTTCAAGTGGGATGGGTAAACATATGGCGAAGCGTTTTGCTAGCGACGGAGCGTATGTCGTAATTACTGGAAGGTCTCTAGAGAGGTTAGAAGAAACGAAGGCGGAGATTGAAACACTTGAAAATCAAGTATTACCTGTGCAGATGGATGTACGAAACCCTGAAGATGTAAAGCGGATGGTAAGTGAAACTGATAAGCAGTTTGGGCGAATCGACTACCTTATTAACAATGCCGCAGGGAATTTTATATGCCCTGCAGAAGAGCTTTCAGTAAACGGTTGGAAAAGTGTTATTGATATTGTGTTAAACGGTACATTTTACTGTAGCTCCGAAGTAGGAAAGTATTGGATTGACCACAAGATTAAAGGAGCCATTACGAATATTGTAGCTACATATGCCTGGAATGCAGGTGCTGGAGTTATTCATTCAGCTTCAGCTAAAGCTGGCGTGTTAACAATGACAAGAACATTAGCTGTTGAATGGGCAAGTAAATATGGTATTCGAGTGAATGCAATCGCTCCTGGACCAATTGAGCGTACTGGTGGAGCAGATAAATTATTTCAATCCGAAAAGATGAAAGCGCGTACACTTGATTCGGTACCACTTAGACGATTTGGTATACCAGAAGAAATTGCAGGACTAGCTGCATTCTTATTTTCGGATGAAGCCTCTTATATTAATGGTGAATGCATAACAATGGATGGAGGTCAATGGTTAAACCAATATCCTTTTTAAATGAAGGAAAAAAGCAGACAGTCGAATGTCTGCTTTTTTGAACTTTATGAAAGCGTTACTTCATTGCAAAGACTAGCAAAAACAGGATTTTCATATTATACTTACTAAAAATGTATATATAGTAATTGAGCACATTGAATGCTACAAAAAAGCTTGAATATTCATTGCGCTTACGTAAACCAATGAAAGTAGATCAAAAGGTCTGGAAAGAGGATTGAATTGAATCTATATGATAAGGGGGAACGTCATGGATCCTTTAGATGTGTTAACAAACATAGAGAACACCCTTCCATATTATCAAGCAATTTTTAGTGCGGATGAACACAAGATTGTTGGGTATGAAGTGTTAGCAAGGATTAAACAAGATGACGAGATTGAAAGTTTAGGAGCTTTTTTTCACGATGATGCGATTCCGGATGAATATCGAATTGAAGTGGATTATGCCGTTTTAACAAAAGCATTGAATCACATTTTAGAGCAGAAAGAAGAGTTTTTAATCTTTATTAATCAAAATCCCAATTTATTGATGAATGACCATGGAGAATCACTGTTAGAACTATTGCAGTATTTTGAAACAAAGGGGTTATCACTTAATCGAGTTGTTTTAGAAATTACTGAGCACAATTTTAATGGTGATATTGAATCTCTTCAGCATTTGTTGAAATATTATCAAACGTATGGCATTAAGGTGGCAATTGATAATATCGGTAAAGAAAGCAGTAACTTAGATCGTATTGGTTTGCTTTCACCAGATATCTTAAAAGTAGATTTGCATATTTTACGACAAACCGCTATGACGCAGTCTTATCAAGACGTTTTGTACTCGTTATCATTGCTAGCGCGTAAAATGGGAGCTACCCTGCTGTATGAAGACATTGAGGCTTCTTACCAGTTGCAATATGCATGGCGTAACGGTGGGAGGTACTTTCAAGGTTTCTATTTACATAAACCATCAGCTGAGTTGGTTGACCCGTTTCTGTTAAAAGATAAATTGAAAAATCAATTTGAAATGTTTATTGCTCATGAAAAGAAAAAATTACAGGCTATTTATGAATTAACGGAGAGTTTCGAAGTGAAAATGCAGCAGTTAATGAGTCAATGTCGCAAGATGGAAGGCTATGACGAGATGCTTCAGTATATTGCGAGTGAGCTTTCAATCGCATGCTTTCGAGTATATATATGCGACGAGAATGGGTTTCAGCGCTCATCAAACTTCTTAAAGAAAGAACATGAATGGATTGCTGAGCCAGATTACCTTCACAAAAACTGGAGCTGGCGTCCGTATTTTCTCGAAAATATCATCCGAATGAATCATGAGCAACGTGGGATTTTATCGGACTTATATAACGATATTGAAACAGGAGAGAACATCCGAACCTTTTCGTACCCAATTGAAAACGGTCATTATCTATTTATTGATATTTCATACGCCTTTTTATATGAGAAAGACGCATTATAAAAAAACATGCCCACTCTTAGTTGGGGGCATGCTTTTTTTATTTCTAAAAATGAAAGAATATGGGGTTAAAAAGAAGGAAAGCTATTACTAATTAAAACGAAAGGGATGATCGTTTATGAAAAAAGTAGTAGCATCCATAATCATATTTTTATGTGTAGTGTGTTTGTATACGCCCGCCCAGGCTGAAGTTGACGGAGATACGCGCAATGAAATCTTTACTGCGCTACATGAAGCATTTCAAGCACAGCTTCGTTTAACGAACGAGCATTATTCAAAGGAAAAAGCAATGAATACACTGCTTCCATATTTTGAAAAAAGTTATGCAGAGAAATTTCTAGATGACAATATGGTTCAAGAAGCTCAGGGGTATACCGTATACGGTTCTGATTTTGCTCTTCATTATATCCCGTATTTTTCATATGATGAACAGACAAAGGTAGCGGTTCATCCATCTATGCAAAAAGCTTACGTCTTCGAATATTTTCCGGCTGTAAAAGATGGCCCCGTATCTTATGTTGGGCATTATGAGATGCTGACGTTGACTCGCCATGAAGGAAAATGGAAAGTATCAGGATTTACATATAGTAATCAAAAGCCGAGCTAACCTTTTCCCATAAAGTGTTTAACTTAAGAAAGATCTAAAAGTTTTTCTAGTGTTTGTAAATCAAAACCTTTTACCACATCATTGTTGACTTTAACAGTTGGTGTTGAATACGATTGAAATACGTCAATCATACGATTTCTAGCTGCTATATCTTTGGAAACGTCATATTCTTTATATGAAATATTATTGTGTTTTAAAAACAGTTTAACAATTTCACACGGTGGACAAGCTGGTTGTGTATATAACTCTACGTTTTTCATCTTAAAACTCCTTATTGTATAATATGATATTATAATCAAAAACGACAAACTGCGCCATAATAAGCCAATTTCTTACGAAAATTCATGTAAAGTACTTGTGTTTTTTCTATATGTGGCATATAGTGAAATGGTGTCTTTTATGCATGAGGATTCATGCTGAAGAAATGAGAATGAATAAACAAGCCTTAAATAGGGTAAGTAATGATGTAATCGTTGAAAGGAGAGATTATATGTCACAATTACAAGGTATTTTAACTCGTCTTGTGAATCTCCGTGAGCAAGCAAGTGGAAGTGAAGCACCACAACGCTTCTTCGAAGTAGATGGAAAACGAATTTGTAGCGTGAAATATCATGCGAAAACTGAAACGTTTGAACTTGAAGTATATCAAGATGGCGAGAAGCCAAGCGTTTATCAATTTGATAATATTGACATGATTGCAATTGAGATTTTTGAATTAATTCATTAATGAAGCCATTAATCAGCTTAGATCTGTAAATTGTCGATGATTCGAATTAAAGCCTTGGGTGCACATTTACGTGTATCCAAGGCTTTTTATATGTCAAAAATAACTGATATACTAAACGTCCTTCATTTTATATAAAAAGTTAAAAAGAATCTTGACAATAAATAACTTTTGTCTATCTTTCTGAAGCATTTTTTTATATGATTAGAAGGTGAAAAAGTAAAACAATGTGTTGAGAGGAATAGCAAAATGCAATTAGTAGAATGTCGCATGCTTGTCGTATTGGCCCAAGAATTAAATATGAGAAAAGCAGCTGAGCGCTTATTTGTATCGCAGCCAGCTTTATCACAGCGCCTGCAAACAATTGAGCGGGCATGGGATACTCAAATCTTTATCCGTTCCCAAAAAGGTCTTTCTTTAACAGCAGCTGGTGAAAAAATTGTGCAGTTTGCAAAGGAAGTTGTTGAAAAAGAAGATCAAGTAAAAGAAGATCTTCATCATTTAGACACCGAAGTATACGGTACGTTAAAGCTCGCTGTAGCCTCCATTATCGGCCAGCATTGGCTGCCAGCGGTTTTAAAAAAGTATATGGATAAATACCCCCATGCAAAGATTTCCCTTGTAACGGGATGGAGCAGCGAAATGCTTCGCTATATTTACGAAGATGAAGTTCATATCGGAATTATTCGAGGAAATCCCGAATGGAAAGGTGTAAAGGAACATCTCTTTACCGACCCTTTATATTTAGTAGATACTGAAATTGAAGATGCCTCTGAGGTACCAAATAATGATCGACCGTTTATTCAATTTAAAAGTGATTCCACCTATTATCAAGAAATACTCGATTGGTGGCACAGGGAGTTTCATACAACTCCAAAGCGAACGATTGTTGTAGACCAAATTGAGACGTGTAAACAAATGGCTTTAAACGGTCTGGGTTTTGCCATTTTACCGTCAATTGCTGTGAAAGATGCGCAGCACTTACATCGCATTCCACTATTAAAAGAAAATAAAGAGCCGATTACTAGAGATACTTGGTTAGTAGGATATGAGTCAGCGTTTAAGCTGAAACAAGTGCGTGCATTTATGGAAATTGTCAAAGAGTATATCAAAGAACAGCAAGAAAAAGAGCTATCATAATACATCTACGCATTATGTGAAAAAATGAGAAAATTACGTGACTTCTAACTTGTCATGTGGAACTCATTTTGTTACATTAGTAAAATGAAGCAAATGCTAACTTAGGAGGAATACATAATATGAAAATGATGGATGCAAACGAAATTATTTCATTTATTCAAAACAGCACAAAATCAACACCTGTAAAAGTATATGTAAAAGGTGATTTAGAAGGAATCGACTTCGGCGCTTCTTCTAAAACATTCGTAACTGGCAACACAGGTGTTGTATTCGGTGAATGGAAAGAAATTCAAGCTGTAATTGAAGCAAACGAAGGAAAAGTAGAAGATTACGTTATCGAAAACGATCGTCGTAACTCTGCAATTCCGCTTTTAGATATGAAAAATATCAAAGCGCGCATTGAGCCAGGTGCAATCATTCGTGATCAAGTTGAAATTGGAGACAATGCTGTTATTATGATGGGTGCTTCAATCAACATCGGTTCTGTAATCGGTGAAGGTACAATGATCGATATGAACGTTGTAATGGGTGGACGTGCAACAGTAGGTAAAAACTGTCACATCGGTGCAGGTTCAGTATTAGCTGGCGTAATTGAGCCACCTTCTGCAAAACCAGTTGTTGTTGAAGACGATGTTGTAATTGGTGCAAACGCAGTTGTTCTAGAAGGTGTAACAGTAGGTAAAGGTGCAGTTGTTGCCGCTGGTGCAATCGTAGTTGAAGATGTACCACCATATACGGTAGTAGCAGGTACACCAGCTCGTGTTATTAAAGAAATTGACGAAAAAACAAAATCAAAAACTGAAATCAAACAAGAGCTTCGTCAACTAAACGACTAATAAGCGAAAGACACAGAAAGCGTGGGCAACCACGCTTTCTTAACTATAAGGAGGATTTTTGGTACGTGGACATTTCTCAATTTGCTGCTTTGCGCAGAGAATTACATAAAATACCTGAGCTAGGCTTTCAAGAAGTAAAAACGCAAGCGTTTTTACTACGCTATATTGAAAGTCTTCCTCAAGAACACCTTGAAATTAAAACGTGGAAAACCGGCATCTTTGTGAAAGTGAAAGGGAAAAAACCAACGAAAACAATCGGCTATCGAGCTGACATTGATGGTCTCCCAATTACGGAAGAAACTGAGTATGAGTTTTCGTCCACTCATGAAGGTTTAATGCATGCTTGTGGTCATGATTTTCACATGAGTATTGGTTTAGGCATTCTAACACACTTTGCAAACCATCCAATTGATGATAACTTGCTGTTTATCTTTCAACCCGCTGAAGAGGGGCCGGGGGGAGCTCAGCCAATGCTTGAAAGCGAGATTATGAAAGAGTGGAAGCCTGATCAAATTGTTGCGCTACACATTGCTCCTGAATATCCAGTAGGATCAATTGCGGTGAAAGAAGGCATTTTATTTGCGAACACATCTGAACTGTTTATTGATTTAAAAGGAAAAGGAGGACATGCAGCATACCCACATAACACAAATGATATGGTGGTAGCCGCTTGTCAATTGGTTTCACAGCTACAAACAATCGTTGCTAGAAACGTTGATCCATTAGATAGTGCTGTTATTACCGTTGGCAAAATTACTGCTGGAACGGTTCAAAATATTATTGCTGAGCGCGCTCGCATTGAAGGAACCATTCGTACGCTATCTCCTGAGTCAATGGCACGTGTTAAAGAGCGGATTGAGGCTATTGTAAAAGGTGTGGAAGTAGGTTATCAGTGTGAGACAGTCATTGATTATGGTTGTATGTATCATCAAGTTTACAACAATCATGATATGACAAAGGAATTTATGACATTTGCTAGAGCTCAAGAAGAAGTTGAGGTTATTGAGTGTCAAAAAGCGATGACGGGAGAGGATTTTGGTTACATGTTAAAAGAGATTCCTGGCTTTATGTTTTGGCTTGGAGTAAATTCTCCTTATGGTCTTCATCATTCAAAGCTTCAGCCTGATGAGAAGGCAATTGAGGTAGCCATTTCTCTTATTACTCGCTATTTCGAAATGAAAGGCATTGCATAAGAAAACCCCGGAAGCTAAACTTCCAGGGTTTTTTCGTTATCCGTTATCTTTAGCGGGCTGTGGTGATTCACCAGTCGGCTTTTCAACGTATACTTGGTGTGGGAAAGGAATTTCAATTCCATGCGCGTCAAATGCTTCTTTAAACGCTTTACGAAGCTTACGTTCTACTCCCCATTGCTCGCCATTTTTCGTTTTTCCAACTACTCGTAGTACAATGTCTGATGCACCTAGCCCCTGAACACCAAGAACGTTTGGTCCATCTACAATGTTTTCATCTTCTTGTGCAATACGATCACATACTTCTTGTAAAATAGAAACTGCGCGATCAATATCGTCATCATATGAGATGCCAATGTCTACAAGCGCACGCATATTTCCACGAGAGTGGTTGCTTAGGCTTGTAATCTCACGATTTGGCACATAGTGCAATGTTCCGTCAAATCCGCGAATTTGAGTTGTACGAAGTCCTACAGATTCAACAATACCTGAAAAGCTCCCTGTTGTTACATAATCGTCCACATCAATTTGTTTCTCAAGTAGTAAGAAAAATCCTGTAACAATATCGCTCACAAGTCCTTGCGCGCCAAAACCAATTGCTAATCCCACGACTCCAGCACCGGCAAGAAGCGCTGTTGCCTGCACGCCAATAGTTTCAAGTAACATTACAATAACAATAAAGATAAGAACGTATGAAAATACATTTACCATTAAGCTTTTAAGCGTAAGTGCTCTACCTTTTGACACGCTATCACGTTCCATCATACGGTTGAAAGAACGATCAATAATACGAGTTCCAATGGAACGTACGATTAAGAAACCAATTAAGATGAGGATAAGTTTTAACGCAACTACCCCTGCAACTGTCAGAAGTTGTTCCCAATTGACTTCTGAAAAATTCAACATGAAAAATTCATCCTTTCTAAACATAAAGCCTTAATTGGAAATAAATGAAGAAGATAACCATATGTAATGTAAAAACTTGCTTAGTTTCTGGCTCTTTCAGTACATTAATTTATTCCCGCTATTAGACATGCTAAACTTAATTTGTCCCTTTTTGCAAGTCATTAACGTTATTTTTTCTAGAAATGAGCAAAAAAAGTTCGTTTATCTTAGATAAAAATAGGGCATAACATGTATATCGTCCTATTTCATGTAGTTTGTAACGAATTAATAGGCATAATTTACTATATTTAAATGAAGAGCAGAATAAACCTGAGTTTATTATTATGTTGGAGGGATGATTCATGCCAGAACGCATGGTAGCCAAGCAGGCCCCACGCTTTGAAATGGAAGCAGTATTGCCGAATAAAGAGTTTGGAAAAGTAAGTTTAGAAGAAAATATGAAACAAGATAAATGGACAGTTCTGTTCTTTTATCCTATGGATTTTACAAAAGTGTGTCCAACTGAGATTACGGCTTTATCAGATCGATACGATGAGTTTAAAAAGTTAGAGGCAGAAGTAATTGGCGTCTCAACAGATACTATTCATACGCATTTAGCTTGGATTAAATCAGATCGACGAGACAACGGATTAGGACCAGTTAACTATCCTTTAGCTGCAGATACAAATCATATTGTTTCACGTGAATATGGCGTTTTAATTGAAGAAAAAGGCGTAGCTTTACGTGGCTTATTTATTATTAATCCTCAAGGAGAACTGATGTACGCCGTTGTCAACCATAATAACATTGGCCGAGATGTAGATGAAACGCTGCGCGTATTACACGCTTTACAAACTGGGGAGCTTTGTCCTGCAAACTGGAAACCAGGACAAGCTACGTTATAAAAAAGCTTAGGGCAAAGATAAAAACTTTCTTACAGCTAAAGTTCGGCTGAAGAATTAGTTAAAGCCAAGTGAAAATATATAAATGCTGGTGTTTCTAAGAAGTAGACATCAGTGTTTTTTATGTTTTGTTTAGAAAGTAGAAAATACGTTTGAAGATGACGAATTTATATCATACTAACGATAATTTAGTATTGAAGGAGGAATTTATATGCAAATTGGAATGATTGGTCTGGGAAAAATGGGAGCGAACCTTTCGCTAAACTTGATGGAACACAACCATGCAGTTGTAGCATTTGACGTGAATAAAGAAGCGGTTAAAACGTTGGAAGAACAAGGAGCTGTGGGGGCTCACTCAATAGAAGAATTAGTTAAAAAATTAGAAAAGCCAAAAGTAGCTTGGGTGATGGTACCGGCGGGAGATCTTACAGAAAAGGTAATAAATGAGCTTCAAGGCCTGCTTGATGAAGGAGATATTATTATAGATGGTGGAAACTCAAAGTACCAAGATTCTGTTCGTCGTGCTGAAAAAGCTCATCAAAAGGGGATTCACTTTTTTGATGTCGGAACCAGCGGTGGAATGGAAGGAGCACGAAATGGAGCCTGCATGATGATTGGTGGAGATAAGGAAGCTTTCGCTCACATTGAACCTATTTTTAAAGATATAAATGTGGAAAAAGGCTATCTGTATGCAGGAGATGCAGGAAGCGGCCACTTCTTGAAAATGGTACATAATGGAATTGAATATGGTATGATGCAAGCAATTGCAGAAGGGTTTGATGTGTTGGAAAAAAGTCAGTTTGATTATGACTATGAAGCCGTTGCGAGAGTATGGAACAATGGTTCTGTTATCCGATCGTGGTTAATTGAGCTGATGGAACGTGCCTTTTCAAAAGATCCTCGTTTGGATGATATCCGTGGCGTGATGCATTCTTCTGGAGAGGGAAAATGGACGGTTGAATCAGCTTTAGACTTACAAGTTCCAACACCGGTTATTGCGCTTTCACTAATGATGCGCTATCGTTCATTAGAAGATGATACCTTTACCGGGAAAGTTGTAGCTGCTCTTCGAAATGAATTCGGTGGTCATGCTGTAGAGAAAAAGTAAAGGGAAATCTAAAAGCTGTGGAAATCCGCAGCTTTTTTTCTGCAAGCTGACATGTATAGAGAAAAGAAGTCTTACATTATGGTAAAATAAAGTAGTATATGGACTTCACTTGTTACTATATGGAGGATTTTTCATGAAAAAGGAATTTGCAGTAGTTGGATTAGGGAGATTTGGCGGTAGCATTTGTAAAACATTAAGTGATCAAGGTATGGAAGTACTGGCTATTGATACGGATGAAGAGAAAGTAAATGAGTATGCGAGCGTTGCCTCACATGCCGTAGTGGGAGACTCTACGGATGAAGGTGTACTAAAAAGTTTAGGCATTCGTAACTTTGATCATGTCATAGTAGCTATTGGTGATAATATTCAAGCAAGCATTTTAACCACGCTGATTTTAAAGGAGCTAGGCGTAAAGAAAATTACGGTAAAAGCGCAAAATGATTATCATGCTAAGGTATTATCGAAAATTGGAGCTAACTTTATTGTGCATCCAGAACGTGATATGGGAAGAAGAATTGCCAATAGTATGATTTCCAATAGCGTACTTGACTATCTAGAGCTATCTGATGAGCACAGTATTGTTGAGCTAGTTGCGAGTAAAAAAATGGCGGGAAATACGCTTATCGACTTAGATATTCGTGCTAAATATGGTATTAATATTGTTGCAATTAAGAGAAGCCAAGATATTATTGTCTCTCCACAAGCATCAGAGTCAATCAAACAGGGTGACATTTTAATTGTTATTGGTGCAGATGTAAATATTAATCGATTTGAGAATAAATTCGCAGATATGTAATGAAAACCTGCTTTCAGCATTGGAAGCAGGTTTTTGCTATGTATTTATAGAAAATATGGATTTTATTGGTGGTTTGCTAGTACAATAGTAAGCGGAGGAATGCAAGATGAAAACTTTTTTAGTGCAAACTACTATGTTTTTAGCGATATGGATTGCCCTTTTTTTTCAATGTATCAAAGCGTAAATACTCTTGGATTACTTTTTTTAAGTTTTCTGTCCATGCTTATTTATTTTACAAAACCACTGTGGAGGCAGAAGCTAGGAAATCAAATGTGTCAAGTGTTGGTGCTGACAAGCTTAGGGTTCTTCTTATCGTTCTCCCCACTTTTAATGGCTCTTTTTCTGTATGTTAGTGTTGAAGCAACCAGTGAAGTGAAGGGACTTTCTTTTCGAATTTATGCTGGATGTACACTGATTGCTTTTTTACTTTTAACCTGGATTAAGTTAGAGGCCTTATTACTACCAACCATTATCATAACTGTGCTAATTGGAGTTGTTTTGTATCAATTAGGTGTAAGCAGGGAAGAAAAGCAACAAAAACAGCTTTTATATGATGAGCTTAGAGGTGAATATCGCTCTCTTAAACGAATGAGTTTGGAGGCAGATAAAGCGGCTCGAAATGAAGAAAGAACAAGAATTGCTCGAGATATTCACGATTCTGTTGGCCATAAATTAACGGCGTTATTACTAAATATTCAAGTGTTAAAGATGAGTCAAGAGTTAGAAAATGTACAGCTAGACCAATTAAAACGGTTAGCAGAAGAAAGCTTAGCCGAAACACGTCATGCTGTAAAGGAGTTGGATAAATCAACCTTACAGGGAGTAGCATCCATTGTTCATTTAATTAAAAAGTTAGAATCAGAGAGTCATATGAATGTTTCGTTTACAGTGAAGCAGCGAGTATTATCACTGACGCTGTCCAATACTCAAAGCGTCGCGTTATATCGCGCTATTCAAGAGGGATTTACAAACGCAATGCGTCACGGTAGTTCAAGAGAATTAGCAATTACTCTAATGCTATCACCAGTAGGAGATTTATCTTTCCAAATAAAAAACAGCATTGCACCTGATGCACCTCCTTTTCAAGAAGGGTTTGGGTTAAAGGCATTAAAGCAGCGGATTGAAAGTATCCGAGGACAAGTAAGCTACTTGCAAACACCTGAACATTTTTCTATAGAAGGCATCATTAAACTAAATTAAGGGATACAAAGAAGGTGAGTTTACTTGATTCATATTTTACTTGTGGAAGATCAAAGCATTGTTCGTTCAGGAATTAAAATGATGATTGAACAAGAGTTAAAAATCATCTTACGCAAATTTTACATAAGCTAGAGCTGCGTGACCGCACGCAGCTGGCTATTTATGCTGTGAAAAATCACTTAGCGTGAAGAAATCTTCTGACAAGAGGTCAGAAGATTTTTTGTCATGTGACGGAGGTCATAGTTTGGAATAGAAGAAGTGACGGAAGTAAGTGGTGAAGGAAGTGTTGAATTTATAAGATGAAGTAAGAAAGAAAATAAAGGAGTGAAGCCTTATGCTAGAAGTCATCGAACTAAGTAAAGCATACAAAAAAGCGAAAGTAGTAAATAACATCAGCTTGTTTTTAGAACGTGGCGAAACAATTGGATTATTAGGGCCAAACGGTGCAGGAAAGTCAACGACCATTTCTTTGATTTCTTCTCTTATTAAACCGTCAAGCGGTGACATACGTATCAACGGGAAAAGCAGCGTAGAAGATCCAATTCATATGAGACAAATACTGGGCGTTGTTCCTCAAGAGCTAGCTTTATATGATGAATTAACGGCAAGAGAAAATCTCGACTTTTTTGGAAGAACCCAAAGAATGAAAGGAAAACAGCTAGCTGAAAAAGTGGATGAGATTTTAAACATGATTAGCTTAACCGACCGCCAGCATGATCGCGTGAAAATCTTTTCTGGAGGAATGAAAAGACGACTTAACATCGGTATTGCTCAGTATCAAGTGCTTATTCCTCTATTAGCAGTGAGTATGGCAATGATAGGAGGGGCATATTGGCCTCTTGAAATTGTCACATCTCCAGTTATGCTGACACTTTCAAAGTTCGTACCGTTGACATATGGAATGGACCTTTTAAAGCAAGTTGTGCTCTATGATTATGCATGGCAAAAAATTGCGTACTCAAGCCTATTATTATGCATTATTACAGTGGTATTAATGGCTCTTGGAATTAATATTTTAGAGAAGAAACATACGTAAAAAGGATTCGCGTAAGCGAATCCTTTTTCTTATACTTCCATAATGATTGGTAAAATCATTGGACGACGTTTTGTTTTTTCATAGAGGAATGGAGCTAGTGTGTCTGTAATTTCATTTTTAATTTCAGACCACTGAGATGTACGGCGCTCCATTACTTTATTTAAGTGCTTTGTAATTAATGATTGTGCATCGTTAATTAAATCGCCAGATTCGCGCATGTAAACAAATCCACGTGAGATAATATCTGGACCCGCTGCAATTTTAAAGTCTTTCATGTTAATACTAACAACGACGATTACAAGACCTTCTTCAGATAGAATACGACGATCTCGCAGTACGATATTACCAATATCACCAATGCCGCTTCCGTCAATATAAACAGAACCAGATGGGATTTTACCCGCTACGGATGCTTCGTTCTCGCTTAGTGCTAATACTTCACCGTTATCCATAATGAAGCAGTTTTCTTCTTGAACACCGCAGTCAGTTGCTAGCTTGATATGCATCTTTTGCATGCGGTACTCACCATGAATTGGCATAAAGTACTTTGGTTTCATTAAGCGAAGCATTAATTTTTGTTCTTCTTGTCCACCGTGACCTGACGTATGGATGTCATTCAGTTTACCATGAATAACTTCAGCACCAGCACGGAATAACATATCGATCGTTTTGCTTACACTTACTGTGTTACCTGGAATTGGTGATGAAGAGAAAACAACTGTATCCCCAGGGATAATCTGAATTTGACGGTGTGTACCGTTTGCAATACGTGATAAAGCAGCCATCGGTTCACCTTGACTACCTGTACATAAAATTGTTACGCGGTTAGCAGGAATACGATTGATTTGAGATGGTTCAATAAACGTATCTTTTGGACAAGAGATATAGCCAAGCTCCTGACCAATATCAATTGCTGCTTCCATACTGCGACCAAACACAGCGATTTTACGATTGTTTAATACAGCAGCTTCAACAACTTGCTGTAAACGATGAATGTTAGATGCAAACGTTGCGAAAATAATACGGCCTTCAACTTTTCGGAAAATGTCATGAATGCTGTCACCAACGCGACGCTCAGACATTGTAAAGTTAGGGATTTCACTGTTTGTACTATCTGATAGTAGGCATAGTACGCCGTCTTTACCGATTTCAGCCATCTTTGTTAAGTTCGCTGGTTCTCCAACTGGTGTAAAGTCAAACTTAAAGTCACCTGTATGTACAATTTGTCCATTTGGTGTTTTTACAACAATACCGTATGAGTCAGGAATGCTGTGTGTTGTACGGAAAAACGTTACCGACGTCTTGCGAAACTTAATAACGTCGTCTTCTGTAATTTCATGAAGCTGTGCAGTTCTAAGTAATCCGTGCTCATCCAGCTTATTGCGTAGTAAACCTAACGCTAGCTTTCCAGCATAAATTGGAATGTTTAATTCGCGTAAAAGATACGGAATTCCACCGATGTGATCCTCATGACCATGTGTTACGAAAAGTCCACGGATTTTGTCTGCGTTTTTAACTAAATAGCTGTAATCAGGAATTACATAATCAATACCTAATAGTTCATCTTCTGGAAACTTAATTCCGGCATCGATAAGAATAATTTCATCTTGAAACTGTACGGCATAGGTATTCTTACCGATTTCACCTAGTCCACCTAGAGCGAATACCGCCGTCTGATTATTTTTTACAAATTTCATTTTTATCATATCTCCAATACTTTAAAATCTTCGCTGTGTTGCTCATATTCTAAGTAGTCTCCGTCCACTAGTTGAACAAATTCAATGTTAATTGAACGCGCTTTTAACTTTTTACGAACGTCGCGTTCAGACTCTCCTTCTACATAAACAGTTTGTGTGTTTTCACGAACTGGTACTTCTGTTAATTTTTCTTGAAAATATACTTTAAAAATCATAACTTCATTCTCTCCTTAAATCCGAAATTCAAATAACTTATTTTATTATAATATAAAATGTGTATGTATTTCATGTATTTTCTAAAGAAACTTGCTTTCACTACATTTTAGACATCAAAATAACACAAGTCAATTCGTTAAATGCAAAATAGGGACGATTTCTATCGATAAACTTAAATTTTATTGAAAAATTATACGAATAGCTAATATGAAATTATGACTATGTGAAAAAATTGACTGACTGGACTGCTTATTTAAATGGAAAATAAGGGCTATTCTATTTTACGATGCAGACACACGCTCTGCAAATGTATTGATAGAAAGCCCTTAAATCGTTAATTAAGCAATTGATTTTTTTCGTAATAATTCATTCCAACGTCTTAAAAGGCGCTTTCGAAAATCTTTTAGCATGAATCTCATCTCCTTTATATCTGATGAATGCCTGTCTATGTTTATAGTTGTAGTATATGAAAAAAGCGCATAGACTTGCGTGGTTATATATGGAAAGATGGAGAAAGTAGAAGTGGTTTGTTATAATGGCGTGAGAAACGAAAAAAAATAGAAAAGTTAGGTGAAACAATGGACAAAAAAATAGTGTTCTTTGATATTGATGGTACATTGTTAGATTATGATAAAAAATTACCTGAGTCAACAAAGCAAGCGGTAAATCAGCTCAAGGAAAAAGGTTATGAAGTAGCCATTGCTACAGGCCGAGCACCGTTTATGTTTAAAGAGCTTCGAGATGAGCTTGGTATCGATACATATATTAGCTTTAATGGTCAGTACATCGTATTAAATGGTGAAGTTCTGTATCAAAATCCATTAGACGTACAAGAGCTTCAAGCACTCACCGCGTTTGCTGCTCAAAAAAATCATCCAGTCGTTTATTTAGATCATGATGATATGAGGTCTAATATTGAATTTCATGAACATATTGAAGCAAGCATTAGCACGCTAAAGCTTGGCATCACACATCCAATTCATGACCCTTTGTACTATGAAAACCGCGAAATCTATCAAGCGCTTCTTTTCTGTACGGATGGTGAAGAGAAGCCTTACGAAGAAAAATTTAAAAAATTTGATTATATTCGTTGGCATGAATTCTCAACGGATGTGCTTCCTGCTGGTGGATCAAAAGCAAAGGGAATTGAGGTTATGATCAATAAGTTAGGCTATAAGAAAGAAAATGTGTATGCATTTGGCGATGGCTTAAATGATATTGAAATGCTCTCGTACGTAGGAAATGGCGTAGCAATGGGAAATGCCCATGATGAAGTAAAAGAAGTGGCAAATTATATTACAAAAGACGTAGCTGATAACGGAATTGCACACGGTCTTCAACTTGTAGGATTACTGTCTTAACAGAAAAGTAGGAACCTGCACGGGTTCCTACTTTTTTAGCGCATATAAGGGCTTGCATTTTCAGGTTCTTTAAACGGCTCTGCTTTATTAATATGGTCATAAAACATAACGCCATCAAGATGGTCAATTTCATGCTGAAAGACCACAGCTAATAGGCCTTTCAAACGGATTTTAACCTCTTCTCCTTCTAGCGTTGTACCTTTTACAGTAATACGAGCATACCTTGGGACATATCCAGGTATTTCTTCATCTACGGATAAGCATCCCTCACCGCTTGTTAAATACGTTTTTTCAACGGAGTGGCTCACAATTTTCGGGTTGAAAAGGGCATAGCTTTGCACGTTTCCACGCTCATCAGGTGCTTGAATAGCAATCATTCGCTTTGGTACGTTGATTTGAGGAGCAGCTAATCCAATTCCAGGACGTAAATTATACTTGGCTGCAATTTCAGGGTCTTGGCTGTTTTGAACATACTCAAGTAGTTGTCTAAGCGTTTCTTTATCTTCAGCTGTTGCTGGAAGCTTTACTTCTTGTGCTACTTTGCGCAGAGTAGGGTGGCCATCCCTAATAATTTTATCCATTGTAATCACTGTTCACATCTCCCTAACGATATATGGTACTAATAGTTATGACATATACTTGTCAGTTTAATACTATAAAGTGTATCAAAAGACATATGAAAAGTCATCCGAGTTGCTATATGTAGAAGAGAAAGCCACTTGACTTTCTCTTTGTTAACTAATTAACAGCCACCCCAACTGCAGCCAATAATAACAAGTAAAATAAATAGCACAATTAAAAGAACGAATTCTTTATTTGAACCGCCACATCCGTATCCATATCCATATCCTCCGTAATACATAACTAACACACTCCTGAACAGACAGAATCCCCAAAAACACAAACGATTTAACCGTTTTTTCTTGATGGGTTAGTATAATATATTAAAAGATAATAAAATGGTGTAGATGAATTGCTTAATTCGGGCAATAAAGATAAAATAGTGCTGGTATAAGGGAGGATTTACCAAGTATGAAGACTAAAAAAATAGTAAGTGCAATAGGTATAAGTATGATGCTTTTAGCAGGATGTTCAGCAGAAAGCGGAGACGAACTAGAAGTTTATAAAGCGCTTGAGAAAGTCGCTGATCAAGAGAAGCAGTTTATAAAAGAGCAGCAACCGATGACGGCACTCGAAGACAAAGAAAATGTTCTATATGAAGAAATCTTATCAATTGGAATGAAAGAAAAAGAAAAAGTTGACGAAAAAGCAAGCGAAGCGCTCCAATTATTAGATGAACGAGAAGAACATTTAGTAAAAGAAAAGGAAAGTATGCAGCGTTCAAAAGAAGAGTTTGAAAAAGCCAAAGAGAAAATCGAACTGGTAAAAGATGAAGACATAGAGAAGCAAGCCAACAAACTCGCTTCTTTAATGGAAAGTCGCTATAAGGCATACGACTTGATGTATGCTTCGTATGAAGAATCGGTGGAGTTAGACAGAGAGCTATACACAATGTTTCAAAAAACAAACGTGAAGCTAAATGATTTAGAAAACCAAATTTCTTCTATTAATGAGATGTACCAAAAGGTGCAGGAGAATAGTGAAAAGTTTAATCAAGCAACGGATGCTTATAATGAAGAAAAAAAGAACTTCTACAAAAAGGTGAAATCAGATCAAGAATAAAAGCGGGAAACACTCAAAGCAATAAGATTGGCTGTTTTTTGATTTGATATACAACAGTATTCGACATGAATTAAATAGTCTGTAAAACGCTTTCATTTAAAGGGTTTGTAAGAAATTAAACGGTGATATTAAGCAGGTTTTTAAACGGTTATTATAAGACAAGTAGTACAGAATATGTTTGTGTAATAGCACAGATGGATTTAATATTTTTTAAAAGTGTAATAAGGCAAAAAGCTTAAATTTATAAGCGTAAATAGATTGACGAACCGTTTTAATGTGGTGTACACTATTTAGCGTAGTAAGTGTTGTATTAATCATTTTGTTGAAATAATTAATACAGTTTAACGGAATGAAAGTTTCGCTTAAACTTTCCTTTTACTTAAATGTTTGAATCGAGTGCGCCCGGGAATACATAAAACATGTTGAAATACGTAGCGGACTCAAATGGAATTCTAGTCGACAAAAAATGACTTTTAGGTGCTTGTTTTGGGTATCCTAGCAATGTGTATTTTTTTGTTGGATTAGCACATTGAAAAGTAAGGCTTAAATGAAAGGAAGAGGTGACTTAGATGGCTGCTAAAACTAAAAAAGCTATTATTGATGTATCAAAGCAACTTGATAAAATTGCTGAGCAGTACCAAACGTTCCAAATTCTTAATGAAGAGGGCGAAGTAGTAAATAAATCAGCAATGCCAGATTTATCTGATGAACAATTAAAAGAACTAATGACTCGTATGGTGTACACACGTATTCTTGATCAACGTTCAATTTCATTGAACCGTCAAGGTCGTTTAGGTTTCTATGCACCAACAGCTGGTCAAGAAGCTTCTCAACTTGCATCTCATTTTGCATTAGAGAAAGAAGACTTCATTTTACCTGGATACCGTGATGTACCACAATTAATCTGGCACGGTCTTCCATTATACCAAGCGTTCTTATTCTCTCGTGGTCACTTCCACGGTAACCAAATGCCAGAGGATTTAGGCGCACTTTCACCACAAATTATCATCGGTGCACAAATCGTTCAAGCAGCGGGTGTTGCATTAGGTCTTAAAAAACGTGGTAAAAAAGCAGTAGCAATCACTTACACTGGTGACGGTGGAGCTTCACAAGGTGACTTCTACGAAGGTATGAACTTTGCAGGTGCGTTCAAAGCTCCAGCAATTTTTGTTGTTCAAAACAACCGCTTTGCGATTTCAACACCAGTTGAAAAGCAATCTGCTGCTAAAACAATTGCTCAAAAAGCAGCTGCAGTAGGTATCCCAGGGGTGCAAGTGGATGGAATGGATCCATTAGCAGTTTATGTTGCTGTAAGCGAAGCTCGTGAGCGCGCAGTAAACGGCGAAGGTCCAACATTAGTTGAAACATTAACTTACCGTTATGGTCCACATACAATGGCTGGAGATGACCCAACACGTTATCGTACAGCAGAGCTTGATACTGAGTGGGAAAAGAAAGATCCACTAGTACGTTTCCGTAAATTCTTAGAAGCTAAAGGCATCTGGAATGAAGAAGAAGAAAACAAAGTAATCGAGCAAGCTAAAGAAGATATTAAAAATGCAATCAAAAAAGCAGATGACTATCCAAAACAAAAAGTTACAGACTTAATGGATATCATGTATGAAGAAATGCCTTTCAACTTGAAAGAGCAGTATGAAATCTACAAAGAGAAGGAGTCGAAGTAAGCCATGGCGCAAATGACATTGATTCAAGCAATCACTGATGCGTTACGCACAGAAATGAAAAACGACGAAAACGTATTAGTTTTTGGTGAAGACGTTGGCGTAAACGGTGGAGTATTCCGTGCAACTGAAGGTCTTCAACAAGAATTCGGTGAAGATCGCGTTTTCGATACACCACTTGCTGAATCTGGTATCGGCGGTCTTGCTGTTGGTCTATCGACTCAAGGTTTCCGTCCAGTACCTGAAATTCAATTCTTCGGTTTCGTATTTGAAGTTCTTGATTCAATTTCTGGTCAAGCAGCTCGTATGCGTTATCGTTCTGGCGGTCGTTGGAACGCACCAATCACGTTCCGTTCACCATTCGGTGGCGGCGTACACACACCAGAACTTCACGCTGATAGCTTAGAAGGTTTAGTAGCATCTCAACCTGGTTTGAAAGTTGTAATTCCTTCAACTCCATACGATGCAAAGGGTCTTTTAATTTCAGCAATTCGTGACAACGATCCTGTTGTTTACTTAGAGCACATGAAATTATACCGCTCATTCCGTCAAGAAGTACCTGAAGAAGCTTATACAATTGAAATTGGTAAAGCTGATGTAAAACGTGAAGGTACTGACGTTTCAATCTTCGCTTATGGTGCAATGGTTCATTCATCATTAAAAGCAGCTGAAGAATTAGAAAAAGAAGGCGTATCTGTAGAAGTTGTTGACTTACGTACAGTTCAGCCTTTAGATATCGAAACAATCATCGCATCAGTTGAAAAAACTGGTCGTGCAATTGTTGTTCAAGAAGCTCAAAAGCAAGCTGGTATCGCTTCAAACGTTGTAGCTGAAATCAACGACCGCGCAATCTTAAGCTTAGAAGCTCCAGTATTACGCGTAGCTGCTCCAGATACAGTATTCCCATTCTCTCAAGCAGAGGGCGTTTGGTTACCAGACCACAAGGATATTGTAGCAACTGCTAAAAAAGTTCTTGAATTTTAATTGATTGTTACTCTATAGAAATCAGCATTTTGCTGATTTCTATTGTAAATAAGGTATAAAAACCAACTAAACATATTGCAACTAACTAGGAGGTTGAAGACACGTGGCATTTGAATTTAAACTGCCGGATATCGGTGAAGGTATCCACGAAGGTGAAATCGTAAAATGGTTCGTAAAAGCTGGAGATGAAATCGATGAGGATGATGTACTTGCCGAAGTACAAAACGACAAAGCTGTTGTTGAAATCCCATCTCCTGTAAAAGGTAAAGTATTAGAAGTTAAGGTTGACGAAGGTACAGTAGCAACTGTAGGTCAAGTTATCGTAACTTTTGATGCTCCTGGTTACGAAGATCTAAAATTCAAAGGCGACGATCATGACGACGCGCCAAAACAAGAAGCTCCAAAAGAAGAAGAGCAAGTTCAAGCAACAGCTGAAGCTGGACAAGACGTAGAAAAAGCAGCAGCTAGCGCGCAACCACAAGCTGAAGTAGATCCAAACCGCAAAGTTATTGCTATGCCTTCAGTTCGTAAATATGCTCGTGAAAAAGGCGTAGACATTAAAGCAGTTCCAGGATCAGCTAAAAACGGCCGTATCGTAAAAGAAGACATCGATAGCTTCTTATCTGGTAGTTCAACTGCAGCAGCTTCAACAGCAACTGAAGAGGCTCCAGCGGCAACTGAGGCAGCACCAAAAGCTACAGCTACAGCAATTCCAGAAGGTGACTTACCAGAAACTCGTGAGAAAATGAGCGGTATTCGTCGTGCAATTGCAAAAGCAATGGTTAACTCTAAGCAAACGGCTCCTCACGTAACATTAATGGACGAAATTGATGTTACAGCACTTGTTGCACACCGTAAGAAGTTCAAATCAGTAGCAGCTGACCAAGGTATTAAATTAACATTCTTACCTTATGTTGTTAAAGCATTAACTTCTGCACTTAAGAAGTTCCCAGCTCTTAACACATCTATTGATGATTCTACTGATGAAGTAATCCAAAAACACTACTACAACATCGGTATCGCGGCTGATACTGAAAAAGGTCTTTTAGTACCTGTAGTGAAAAATGCTGACCGCAAGTCTGTATTTGAGATTTCTGACCAAATTAATGACCTTGCTGGAAAAGCACGTGAAGGTAAATTAGCTCCTGCTGAAATGAAAGGCGCTTCTTGTACAATCACAAACATCGGTTCTGCTGGTGGACAATGGTTCACTCCAGTAATTAACCACCCAGAAGTTGCAATTCTAGGTATCGGACGCATTGCTGAAAAACCAGTTGTACGTGACGGTGAAATTGTAATTGCTCCAGTATTAGCATTATCTCTAAGCTTTGACCACCGTATCATTGATGGTGCAACAGCTCAAAACGCTCTTAACCAAATCAAGCGTTTATTAAATGATCCAGAATTATTATTAATGGAGGCGTAATAAATGGTAGTAGGAGATTTCCCAATCGAAACTGATACTCTTGTCATTGGTGCTGGCCCTGGTGGTTACGTTGCAGCAATTCGTGCAGCTCAACTAGGACAAAAAGTAACAATCGTTGAAAAAGGTAACCTTGGTGGTGTGTGCTTAAACGTTGGTTGTATTCCTTCAAAAGCATTAATCGCAGCAGGTCACCGTTTTGAAGAAGCAAAACACTCAGAAGATATGGGTATTTTTGCTGAAAATGTAACTGTTGACTTCACAAAAGTTCAAGAGTTCAAAAACGGCGTAGTAAACAAACTTACTGGCGGTGTTGAAGGTTTACTTAAAGGTAACAAAGTAGATATCGTAAAAGGTGAAGCTTACTTCGTGGATAGCGAAACTGTACGTGTAATGGATGAAAATTCTGCACAAACGTACAAGTTCAAAAACGCAATTCTTGCAACTGGTTCTCGTCCAATCGAGATTCCAGGATTCAAATTCTCTGAGCGCGTAATCGACTCTACAGGTGCATTAGCGCTTAAAGAAGTTCCTAAAAAATTAGTTGTAATCGGTGGAGGTTACATCGGTACTGAGCTTGGTACTGCTTATGCTAACTTCGGAACTGAAGTAACATTTGTTGAAGCAGCTGATGAAATCTTAGCTGGTTTCGAAAAACAAATGAGCTCTCTTGTAAAACGTAACCTTAAGAAAAAAGGAAACGTTGAAATCTTCACTAAAGCTATGGCTAAAGGTGTAGAAGAAACTGCTGATGGCGTTAAAGTAACGTTTGAAGTTGGTGGAGAAGCAAAAACAGTTGAAGCTGATTACGTATTAGTAACAGTTGGTCGTCGTCCAAACACTGACGAGCTTGGTCTTGAGCAAGTTGGCGTAAAAATGACTGACCGCGGTGTAATCGAAACTGACAAACAATGCCGTACATCTGTAAGCAACATCTATGCAATCGGTGATATCGTTTCTGGACCACCACTTGCACACAAAGCTTCATACGAAGGTAAAATTGCTGCTGAAGCAATCGCTGGTGAACCAGCTGAAATTGATTACTTAGGAATTCCAGCTGTTGTATTCTCTGAGCCTGAGCTTGCGAGCGTGGGTTACACAGAAGCACAAGCGAAAGAAGAAGGTTTAGCAATTCAAGCTTCTAAATTCCCATTCGCAGCTAACGGACGTGCACTTGCACTTAACGCTGCAGAAGGATTCTTAAAGCTAATCACTCGTAAAGAAGATGGCGTTGTAATCGGTGCTCAAATTGCTGGTCCAAGTGCATCTGACATGATCGCTGAACTTGGTCTTGCAATCGAGAGCGGTATGACTGCTGAAGATATTGCATTAACAATTCACGCTCACCCAACATTAGGTGAGATTACAATGGAAGCAGCTGAAGTAGCAATCGGAAGCCCAATTCACATTGTAAAATAATAGATGAAAAAGCTCGTGCCTCCGGCATGAGCTTTTTTGTTGTAAAACGTGGTCAAGCTGCATATAAGTGATGTAAGTGCCGTTATAAAAGTGAGGAATGAGCGATGGTTAAACCTTTTTTGTACAGCTTGCAGCTTATGATTTGGAGCGGCTATGCGACAGTTGAGCTTTTATCAAAACGTGATGAATTAACAGCAAAAATTATTCTTTTCTTTGTATTTGCCTATTTAGCATATGGAATTGCTAAAATGAATGTACACTCGAAGAAAAAAGCGTTCTTTGTGACGTGTAGCTCGCTCTTTGTTTTTTTTCTAGGCTACACCGTCATTTTTTTATTTATTAGATGATAATAAAAGGATTATTTCGTTTAATGTGAAATTATAACATAGTAAAAGAAGCATTCCGAAAACGGGAATGCTTCTTTTCTTAAATTTTTTTAGGATGTACATCTGCTTTTTTTAATTCTTCTCTAAACGATTTGATGAGTGAGAAGACCGTGAGTACCAGTACGATTGAAAATGGCAATGCTGCAATAATGGCGGCTGTCTGAAGCGCATCTAATCCACCAGTCCAAAGCAGGATAACCGCAGTTAAAGTTTGAATCATACCCCAAATAAACTTCACAGAACTTGACGGGTTTAAGTCACCATTCGTCGTTTGCATGCCGAGAACAAATGTTGCAGAGTCGGCTGATGTAATAAAGAAGGTAGCAATCAAGCAAATAGCGATAATTGACATAACCGTTCCTAATGGAAATTGTTCTAATACATAAAACAGAGCTACTTCTGAGCCTCGCTCGTTAATGACATCCATAACTGGTATGTTTTTAAAGAAGTCTAAATGAATGGCTGATCCACCGAATACAGAAAACCATAAGGCACCAAATATTGTTGGGACGGCTAACACACCAATTAAAAACTCTCGAATCGTACGTCCGCGAGAAATGCGAGCTATAAAAGTTCCAACAAATGGAGCCCAAGCAATCCACCAAGCCCAGTAGAAAATCGTCCAGTCCTGAACCCACGTGTTGTTATCAAACGGACTTAATCGGAAGCTCATAGATGGTAAATACTGAATGTAAGACCCGATTGTTGTGACGAATAAGTCCATTATAAAGTTTGTAGGACCCGCAAATAGTAAGAAAAGCATTAAAAGAATAGCTAATAGGATATTAATGTTACTTAAATATTTAATTCCTTTATTAAGACCCGTTTGAGCGGATAACACAAATAGTACCGTAACAATAATAATGACGATTAGCTGTGTAGTAAAGTTGTTATCAATGGCTGGAGATAAATAAGCCATTCCACCTGTAATCTGAATGGCTCCTAACCCAAGTGATGTGGCTACGCCAAACACAGTTGCAAACACGGAGATAACGTTAATAAGAGTACCTAACCCTCCGTCTACCAGCTTACCTAAAAGAGGACGTAAAATATTGCTAATTACAAAAGGATATCCCTTACGAAATTGAAAGTACGCAAGTGCCAAGCAAGCACTGAATAAATAGCCCAAGGATGTAATCCCCAATGAAAAAAAGAATATCGCATTGCTGCTCGAGCGGCTTCTGCTGTATTTCCATCTCCAGAAGGTGGGGTATGAAAATGGTTAATAGGTTCAGAAGTGCCCCAGAATACTAAACCGATCCCCATCCCTGCACTAAACAGCATGGTAAACCAGGATATATAACTATATTGAGGTTCATCCTCTGTCTTACCTAACTTGATATTTCCATACCGTGAAAAAATTAAAAATAGTGTAAAGCCTAAAAATAGGGTAGCAGCTAATAGGTAATACCAACCGAATTTTTCAATAATAAATTGATGAATAGCACTGGTAACAGGCGTTAAAGCGGCATTTCCTAGCGTGCTTTCTGGAATGACTCCCCAAATAATAAACAAAGCCGCAATAATCACAGAAAACAGAAACACTGGCGTCAGCTTTTTCAATTAGCTCGCACTCCTTTCGTGAAAAAACCTCTTATGTACAGTTTCTCTTTTAACCTTTTTTACTATACATGAAACCATTTTTACACTTTCCTCGTGCAGTACGATTCATCTTTCGTTTAAGACAATGTCAAAGAGGACAAAATGACGTAATAATAGAAAGGGGAGTCCGTATGAAAAAAAGAGTGTGGCTTACGGTAGTTGTTTTAATGGCATGTACCGCTTTTTTATTTATGAAGTTAAGCACGGAAGAGAAAGCAGGATATGTATACAGGGAAGGAAAGGCCTATTTAGATATGACGATTCAATCGGCGGCTTATGATTCTACATACAGCCCGGTCGACCGTCAGCTTCAGCTTGTTGTCGCGGATAACGTTTATATGTTTATTGAAAATGTTCCCGTCGTCCAAATTAATAATGAACTTTTTCCACTCGCTGAACAAGATTTTTTCATTCAAAACAATCGAGCGTTTATATCAGCATCGTTCTTAGAAAAACAAGAACCTAGCTACGTTAAACTTAAAGCAGCGTATGCTATTTTAAAGTCATCTCAATCAAGCGAAGAAGCAGCTCAAGCAGTTAGTACTAAGCAGTTTACAAGAGAAGAAGTGATGCAGTATATGAGTGGGTTAACACCACCACTAGAAAACGCTAAAGCTGATACGTTTCCATCTCATTTGCCAGGAGCTGATCGTACATATCGCCATGGTTTCCATGAAGGGTTAGACTGGTATACATACTCAGCGGGCGTAGTTGTCAATAAAGAAACTGAAGTGTATGGAATGGGAAAAGGCAAAGTGGTACGAGTGGATCATAATTATAAGCCGTATGAATCCGTGGAGCAACGAAACAAAGATTTAGCATATTGTAAAGAGGTTCAAAAGACTCCTGCTTATATCCTGGATAAGCTACGTGGTAGACAAGTATGGATTCAGTATGACAATGGCATGCAGGCACGATTTGCTCATCTAGATCAAGTCGATGAAGAGTTAAACGTGGGTGATACTATTACAAAAGATACGCTAATCGGCTACGTTGGAAATTCTGGTACAAGCGGAGAGGTGCAAAAAGATAATACAGAATTACATTTGCATGTAGACTTGTTGATTAACGGTACCCTGTTTTGGAAAGGGTTATCACAAGAAGACGTTAAAGATGTATTAATTAGCCAACTGAATAATAACGAATAGCTCATCCTATAAGAGATTGAGACATAAGTAGTTCAGCCCCTACTATACCTGAACAATTGAGAGTTCACAACTTTTAATCGTTCAGGCTTTTTTTGATTGGGAAAAACCAGTTTGGAAACAGGGTGGAATGGAGCGTAGCGCAATGGAACGAATGTGTTCAGACAAACTAAAGAGATGGGAACAGCTAGTGTTCGTCTTTTAGAAGCAATCATTTTGTTATATCCCAAACTCTTTTTTTACGTTTGAATGTCGAAAAAAGGCGGTCGAAAAATTAAATGTGACATACTAATTTAGTATTGACAGAATAAATGTTACATACTATTATAATATCAAGAAGAATAAAACGCTTTCAAAAATCTTTGAAACCAAAGGGGAGTTACACATGGGAACTATTGTATGTCAAACTTGCAACTGCACAATTGAACATTTTGAAGATGAGAAAGTGACGCGGCTATATTCAAAATGTAAAGAGGGAGAATGTCAAGCAGTCCATGAAGATTTAGACTAATAAATAGAAAAAGGTGCGCATTATAGCGCACCTTTTTGTTATTGAATTGCTTTTTGTTATTGAATTGCTTTATGTTCTTTAATTACACGTAATGTTTTTAACTCAAAATCTTCCGGTCCTTGAACGGGTAGACCAGCTTCTAGGTTTGTTTGAATATAACTCAGATTCTCTTCCGTAATAATTTCTCCAGGAATAAAGATTGGAATTCCCGGTGGGTATACCATTACAAACTCAGCGATAATTCGGCCAGCTGATTCATGAAATGGCACAACTTCGGTTTCAGCATAAAAAGCATCGCGAGGAGTAACTGCTAAGACTGGAATATCAGGTAGTAAAATAGCTGGTTTTGTTGCTTTTTCAGCTAAGTGATGAACTTCTCTTGACAGCTGCTGTAAAGCGGTAAGTAAGCAATCGATGTCTTCCTTACTATCTCCTGGTGTTACAATACATAAAACATTATATAAATCAGACATTTCCACTTCAATATTGTACGTCTCGCGCAGCCACTTCTCTACGTCATATCCTGTAATACCAAGGTCTGATACGGAAATAATAAGCTTTGTAGGATCTAGGTCGTACGTTGCTTTTGTCCCTAAAATCTCTCGACCAATACAGTGAATATGCTCAATCTTGTTAAGCTCTGTACGAGCATATTCAGCCAGTGCAATAGCTTGATTAGCTAATTTTTCGCCTTCTGTGGCTAATCGCTTACGAGCTACGTCCAAAGAAGCTAGTAGCACATATGATGTAGATGTTGTTGTTAACATACTTAGGATTGCTTGAACACGCTGTGGCGATACAAGCCCTTCGCGAACGTTTAAAATAGAGCTTTGAGTCATTGATCCCCCAAGCTTATGAACACTTGTAGCGGCCATGTCTGCGCCTGCTTGCATAGCTGATAGCGGTAATTCATCGTGAAAATGAATATGAACACCATGAGCCTCATCAACCAAAACAGGTATCCTATAAGAGTGAGCAACTTCAACAATTTTACGTAAGTCACCTGAAATTCCAAAGTAGGTAGGATTAATAACGAGTACCGCTTTTGCATCAGGATGCTGAGCTAGCGCTTTTTCAACTGCATCAGTCGTAATTCCATGAGAAATACCGAGGTTTTCATCGATTTCAGGATGAATGAAAACAGGCGTAGCTCCAGAAAAGACAACGGCGCTCATAACGGATTTATGAACGTTTCTAGGAACGATGATTTTATCTCCAGGCCCACAAGTTGTCATGACCATTGCCATAATAGCCCCGCTTGTTCCTTGGACAGAAAAGAAAGTATGATCTGCTCCGAACGCTTCAGCAGCTAAGTCCTGAGCTTCTTTAATAATACCTTTTGGCTGATGTAAATCATCAAGTGGTCCAATGTTAATCAAATCAATTGAAAGTGCGTTGTCGCCAATAAAATCTTTAAATTCAGGGTCCATGCCATTTCCTTTTTTATGACCAGGAATATGAAACTGAATGGGATTTTTTTTTGCATGTTCCACTAACCCTGTGAATAATGGAGTTGAGAATTGAGAAGTCAACTTTGCTAAACACCTCTTTAATAAAAATAATGAGCGGAGCCAGCTTTTGTACGAAGGTCTCCCGTGCGCTATATTGCTATAACTAAGAATCAGTGAAGATTCATTCTCCACTGATTAAATGTGCATGACATGTAAACTGTTTTATAAAAATAAAAACAATAAGAAGAAATGTAATTTCATACAGTTTCTTCGTTATGTATTCAATAAAACAAATGAATTATAGCACTTATTAATATGTTTGCAAAGGGATTTTTTAAACATATTCGCATTCACTAGTGTTGCATTAAAACAATTCAGCGCTTTATAAAAATCTAAATTTTCAGTAATTTTATCTTTGCA
>NZ_JBXDLD010000076.1:0-11121 GCF_056820425.1 Priestia sp. KCTC 13724
CTTTTTTGGCTCTAAACAGGAAAAAACATTAAACTGAAAATTGCGTCAACATTTATGCAACACTAGTGACCTTTCCTTTTTGATATTCTGTGCGTGGTTCGTCCATGACGGTTTTCATATTGTCTGTCACAATCGTTTTGGGAACTCCTCCAAATGCTTCGAAGCTTTCCGTAAGGAATGCTAATAAGATACTTTGAGATTTTGAAATCGACAGGTTAAATGTTCTAAATCTTGAATTGGCAAGTAAGAGTACACATACATTTACATATAATATCTCTCCATCTTTAGTGACATATCGAATATTTTCCTTCCAATCCAACTGAGCTTGTTCTGCTGGAGGTGTTTCGAAGCGAATCACTTCACTGTTTGAACTCTTACGTTTCCCCGAATCAAAATAACTTTGAAATTCTACTTTATTTAATATGTACTTTCTAAAATTGGATTGACTACAGTTTAATCCATGATTATCTTTTAAGTATTGCCATAAGGCTCGTTTGTAATAAAATATAATGAGTATCCCTTTTACTCAGAATGATGTTTAACAAGAACGAATTTTTGTCAATAATGATGACTAACATTGTTCTTGAAAGGGTGCTCTAAATGGCTAAATACCAACAAATGAGTTTGATTTCTTTCCAAAAACAGTTTTCAACTGAAAAAGCTTGTCATGACCATCTATTTTCATTGAAGTGGTCAAACGGCTATTGTTGTGAGAAATGTGGTCACGATGCATATTTTGAAACAAAAACGCGTAAGCACAGGCTTTATGAATGCAAAAAATGCCGTTACCAATCTACTGTCACTGTTGGAACTGTCATGGAAAAGACAAGAACGGACTTAACTAAGTGGTTCTTAGCTATCTATTTAATCGCTCATGATAAACGTGGTGTATCCGCAACAAGGCTTTCTGAAGAACTTGAAGTAACGTATTTAACCGCATGGCTCATGATTCATAAAATTCGACAAGCCATGAGAAAACGTGATGCAGCATACACCTTAGCTGGTATTGTAGAGCTAGACGATGCTTTCTTTGGTGCGCCATCCGAAGGTGGAAAACGCGGTCGTGGAACGGACAAAACCAAGGTATTAGTAGGGGTATCCTTAAACAAAGAGGGACATCCGCTTTTTCTAAAAATGGAAGTCGTCCCTAATATTAAAGGGGAAAGCTTGACTAAATTTGCCAAGAAAGCCATTCAATCAGGTTCAACGATTAGTAGTGATGCCTATCATTCCTATCGAGCGCTTGATGGAGCTGGTTTTAAGGCATGAATACCAAGTCTATAATGCAAAAAAAAGTCCAGACCATTTAAACTGGTTGCACACTGTTCTTTCGAATGCAAAAGCGTCTGTTGGTGGAACGTTCCACGGACTTGACTCTAAGCATCTCCAATCCTATTTAGACGAATTTTGCTATCGATTTAATCGAAGAAAATTCAAAGGAGAATGGTTTAGCCGTTTAGTAACATTGTGTGCATCAACAAAGACAATTACTTATTCTGAGCTAGTGGAATAATCATTTAAAATATTTGCTTAAACTCTTCCGAAAGCAATAACGCTATAATGTTGTAATAATCATCAATCTTTGATGTCCGTCTCCGAATACTTTTTGGTTCATATCCCTTAAGATATTTATCAATTGTCCTCCGATCGACTCCCATATCTCGAGCCAATTTACTCTTATTGATTTTCATCTTCAAGCTCTCCATTAACATTTTTAATTTAGGTAAATCTGAAAGACTATTAATTTCAATATCTGTATTTATGTTGATTTGCATATGCATACTATCCACCTCAAGAATATTATGCTGCGAGATCATCAGAACTGTACATTCTTAAAATAGCATTTATATATTTCATTAAAGGGACCTATTCCATACTTTTATCAGACACAAAGCGGCTGTTCTCCGATGAGAAACAGCCGCTGGAAAAGGACCTGCTTGATTGTTTATCTAATAATCAAATTACAATGTCTGTTTGTTTTGCTTGGCTAGATATATTGCATACTTAACTGTATTTTTAATAATGTCAATGTTGTTAGACTCAAAGGGAGGTTCGCCAGGTTTCCAATTGACCTCATATATCCATATTTTTTTATTCTCATCTACTCCAATATCAATTCCAAGCTCATCGTAAGACTTTCCATTAGCTTCTTCTAAATATTGGGATAAACTGATACCGAAGCGATCCAAGAGCCTTTCTATATTGAATGCTTCATCCCCATACTCCCGCATTAGAAAATAGAAAGATATTCCTGTTAACCCTCCTAAGCTCATATTTGTAACTATCGATCCTTTCTGAGCTACTCGAGGAACAGCTGCCAGCGTAATCCATTTTCCGTGTTCATTTTTTTGTGTATGTAAACGAAAATCAAAACAATTTCCTTCCTTCGTCTTACATAAAATATATTTTTGGATAACATAATTTTCTTTATTAATAGTTAGGTTCATTAAATCAATAAACTCATCTTTAAAATACAGGCTTTGTTTGCCATTAGTTTCAACAACGTAATGTCCTTGCTCTTGATGAATAAACATAATATTTCTTCCTTGCTGACCCCAAACAGGTTTAAGTACAGTCTTTCCATGCTTGTTCATAAAGTCAAGAATTTCTACAGTATTATGCACTATCTCATAAGGTATAATGTATTCCGCAAAGTATTTAGAGTTTTTAAGTTTTCTATAAAGGTTTGCTTTTCCACCAATTGGATTGCTAGTAAATGGCACGAGTTGTTTCAGTTGGTATACCTTTTCATACATTTCCTTATTCATATTGCCGGGCTCGTAGTAAATTACATCCGGTAAACGCGTTGTTCTCTCTACCCATTCTCCATTTTCGTACATTTTCCCGTTTATTGTTTTATCCTCTAAATTAATATGACGTGGTGTGAAATAAACAAATTCATATCCTTCCATTTTCGTAAAAGATGCAAAGGAATATGCTTTCCAAGCCCGTTCTGGGTCTTTGCGATATTGTAAAAAACCTATTAAACCAGACATAGTGTCTCCCCCTAAACTATATAGTTTATTTTTTACCATTTATCTGACTCTTCATTATTTAATGATTCTAAGGCAGAATCTGTTGAGTTACTCTTTAGATGAAAAACTATTTCTTTGGCGGCAGTTTTGGAGAATTGCTCGGCCTGTTCCGGTGTGTCCCCGATGGCCAATACATAAGCATAACGGTGACCCATTGAAAGCGGAGGATATAGCATTGTCCCTTTTTTCGGCTTTAAAAACACTTCCTTTATACCTGGACATTTCTTTGCACGCTTTTTTCCGGTAATTTTCTCCAAAATACCGCTTTCAGACATAGTAATGTAATAAATATATACATGCTTTTTAAACTTTGGTTTCAGGTCGACAGTATTACCCAACATTAAATTCAGTGTTTTTTCTACCAGATTAATGCCGTAACCAGCTTCAATCATCCGATTCATAGCACCGCCAGAAATACGAGGATTGAGTTCAATCAATATGTAGTCATTCCCCTTTAAACGAAATTCAAAATGACAAGCGCCATTTTCCATACCTGCCTGGTCTACAATGCTTTGCGCCGCTTTCAACAACTTATGATACAAGTCAGATGAAGGCTCTACAATTAGTCGATATCCTGTTACGATAAATCTTTTCTGTTTGGTGATTTCCTGTTCGAAAATCGAGACAATGTAAAGTATTTTATCAATTGTGAGTGTTTCTATTAAATATTGAGGACCGTCAATAAATTGTTCAATCAAGACAGGTTTGTTTCCATACTTATTTTCTAAAGTTACTATCGAATCCGTTAGTTCTTGCTCATTGTTTACTTTGTATACATCTTTTGAACCCGTAGAAAGAGGAGCCTTAATTATTAGAGGGTATTGATTACGACAATGGTCTACAGTAGATGGAATCGAATTAGTAGGTTCATGTATATAATAAAAGGGGTTATAGAGAGATTCTTTTAATACTTGTCGCATAGTTATTTTATCTTCCATATCCGCTATCGTATCTGCTGAAATGTTAGTATTACAGAATTCCTTTGAGAGAATTGCAGCCTTAGAGACAAAGGGATGAACGAAGCTAGCAATTAACTCTATATAAAGGCCTCTATGCTTCAACTTGTTAATTTCCTCTCGAAGAGAATCCATTTTCTTTGTATTCGTCAATATTATATGATGAACATCAACAAATTCTGAAATTTGCTCAAAAAACTTTTTCCTATTTGTGAGCAATACTGTAAAGTAGCCCATTTTATCCGCTGCACGGATTGCTTCTCTGCTAGATCCTGACTTGTTGGATTCCACAAATACAATTGTTTTCATTCTTATTCCTCACCCTATTCACTATTTTTTGGCGAAAACAAAGTATGTCATTTTTACGATATCTAACCCGCTATTGTAATCTATGAATGACACAATCAGTTGATGAAAAAAAGCACAAAAAAAAAGGGGGAGAGATTCTAGAAATCCCCTAGCATATTTTAGTATTACAGTACATACAATTACAGGTCTGTTGTTTTAAAAATATTGGATTCCTAATGTAATTGGTGTGAGGTAAAAGAACCTCATCGCTACAAGAATAGCTTTCCTTTATTAAGTGAAAAGCAATACAAAATGGTGCTAATAAACAACTAAGCTTCCAATTAATGATTTTTATATACAAGGGCCTTTGTTCATGGATTTGATTAGAATCAAAACTAATGAAAGGCATCATACTATTTTTTTATTTTAATGGGTTAATAAACATTAAAAATTATTATGAACATACAATAGCTAAGGTGTGTAAAGTAAACATGAAAGGAGTGTTTAAATGCCCAAAATCAAATTTATTTTGGAAAATCCACAAGTGGGCAAAGAGTCCTTTGAGGCAGACGGTGTCGTCTATACCTTATTTAGAGTTGATCCTCAGACCAAGCAACCTCAATTTATGATTGCAACAGGAGGCAAGGTAAAAGATGGGATTGTTCTCGCTAATATGCTAGCAGCCACAAGAAATTATGTAATGAAAGTGCTGGGTGTAAAGGAGGACCAAGAAGATCTTTTTGATAAGATCATACGAGATACAGCAGACGAGATAAGGAACAAACAGAATTCTTTAAGCTCTCGTAATAAAGATAACGAAAATGTCCCAGATACAGATAACGAAATCCAGTGAAAATGGAGTTCAGTTCGCTTTGCTCGACATCTGGAGCAGTAATAATAGTAAGGGGGGATTTTTAATGGATAAAGTGAAAGTCGTTATCCAAAGCGAAATAAGTACTAAGGAAATTGAAGTAGACGGCGTGGTGTATACGTTATTGAATGAAGATGAAATAACGAAGCAAGTCGGCTTTATGCCAGGATTTACAGGTACGGAAGATCCAATAATCCTTGGAAATGCACTTGCTGTTATAAGAAACTATGTCATTAATATTTTAGGGGTAAAACCCGAACAAGAGGATAATTTTGATAAAACCATAAAAGAAGTAGCCAAGGTTTTAAAATAAGGTCAGAAAGCAACCAATCAGAGAGATCAAAATGGTCCAAATGTTTAAGGCTCTTGGTTATCAGGACGTTTGTAGAACGAAGTTAACTATTAATTCGTTAATTCGACTAGTACGGAATTCTATTTTTTGCATAATATTTATTAATACGAGTTTATTCTTTGAAACTATAAGATTACTCGAGTTTTTTTGTTTGAAAAATTTTAAGGAGTGATTTATTTGGCAGCTAATCAACCACCAGTAGCCTTAGAGCTACAGAGAGACAACTTAGATCGTTTTGAATTAGAATCCTGGTCACTTCGTAGTTACGGTTTAAGTTTGATAGGACGTGACGGTTATCATGGGGATATTCGTGTTCTTGCTCCTGATTTAGTGAAAGTAGATATTCTACCGGAAGGAGAAGAAGCGTTCAACACGCCAGGGGTGTTGAAGACAGATTGGGATACACCAGAATTTGATATAGAGGAATCAGATGATAATATCCTTATTAGTACGTCAAGTTTAGTGATTAGTGTACAAATTGAACCTTTCGGCATCAATCTTTATGATACTGATATGAATTTAATTAGCGGTTCACATCCAAATGGTATGGGGTATGAGCGTTTTCCATTTCAGGATTGGACCCGATCAGTTGTTCCATTTGGATCTCAAGAAAAAAACGATAGTCAAGAAATGGTCGATATAAGAAGACTTAGACCTTTTGTATTCCGTGAGTCTGACGACACGGAACACATTTATGGTTTGGGAATGCATGCTTCTCCTCAAGATTTAAAACCAATAGACTCAGTAGGACAGTGGAACAGTGATGCATACGGTTACCAGTTTGAGCCTGAGGCTTATTTATATGCTTCAAACCCTTTCCACATTGGGTTAAAGGATATCGAAACTGATGATGGAATCGAACACAAAGCCTATGCAATGTATTTGGATAACACGTATCGTGTAGAACACCGGCTTGGACGAGAACAAAATGATGATTCGTCCTATCACTTTTTTAGCTACGGTGGAAACCTTTCCTTATATATTATGTTTGGACCAGAAATTCCTACTATTGTGGAGCGGTTCACGGAATTAACTGGTCGAATTGAACTTCCTCCGGTTTGGGCTCTTGGTCTCCAACAAAGTCACTGGACGTATCCTTCTTCTGAAGTAATTTTAGAAGTTGCTCGCAGATATCGTGAAGCAGAAATTCCACTGGATGCGATGCATACGGATATCGATTATTTTGGGCCTGGTTTTAGAGTATTTACCTTTAACGAAAGTTATAAAAACCCTGAAATCTGGGCTGCAGAGCTCGAAGAGATGGGGGTTAAGTGGGTTGCGATTGTCAACCCTGGTATTAACTCGGAAGAACCCTTGTACTTTGTTGCGGAGGAAGCCTTTGAACGAGATGTCCTGGTTAGAACAGGGTTAGGCGAGGTATACGAAGCGAGAGTATGGCCAGATGAAGCGGTTTGGACGGATTATGCGCTGGAAGAAGGCCGTGAATGGTGGGCCGGCCAATTTGGTTTCATGTTTGAAGCTGGTCTTGACGGAATTTGGCAGGATATGACGGAACCGGCGGTATTTCCACCAACTAGTCCAGAAAATATGGCTGATTTTTATCATACAATGCCGATGGATAACGTTCACGCAAATATTTATGGAGAACCTGGACCGATTTTCCATCGCGAATTCCATAACTTATACGGAAACTTTACTGCCATCTCTCATAATCGGGCATTCGAGATGTTTTTACCGAATACACGGAAATTTATATTAACGAGGAATGCATTTACAGGTATACAGCGGTACGCGACTGTTTGGACAGGGGACAGTACAAGTAACTGGGAAGGCTTCCGTGGTACCTTTGGAATCCATCAGAACATGGGGTTGTCTGGATGGACCTTAATGGGTACCGACTTTGGTGGTTTCGTTGCCTTACCGTCAGCAGAACTTATGGCTCGTTGGATTCAAGGTGGGTTTGCTGCTCCATATGTGCGTGACCATTATGATGATATAGAAAAGTCAGTTCCTACTCCTCCAGGGCCGGAATTCCCAGGGCAGGAAATGTACAATTTCCCTGAATGGGTGCAAGAGGTGGCACGTCAATATATCGGACTACGTTATCGCTTATTACCTTATCTGTATTCGGAAGTTTATAAAGCTAGTCAAACGGGTTGGTTGATTCAACAACCCTTAACTTTCCAATTCCAGGATGACCCTGATACGCATAAAATAACGTACCAATATATGTTTGGTGAGTGCATCATGGTTGCACCAGTCGTACAACAAGGAGAACGTTTCAAATATGTTTATTTTCCAAGTGGTACTCAATGGGTTGACTGGTATACTGATGAAATTATAGATGGGGGACAAAGAATGCTAGTTGATGCCCCTCGTGATTTCTTGCCATTGTATGTAAAAAGGAATTGTATCATTCCAAGCCGTGAACTACAGCAATATACAGGTCAGCGTCCTCTTCGAAATTTACAATTAGATGTTTATTTAGGGGCTGATAGTGCTGACAGAGCAGAATATGAGTTCTACCTCGACGATCAAAATACTTTCGATTATAGGGATGGAGAATTTGATTTAACCGGTTTTGTAGCTGATCGCACAAGACGAGGCAACATTATATTCACGAGAGAAGAGATTGAGGATGGATTCGATGATCCGATTGAAAGATATACGTTGGTCTTCCATCATGTAATGAGACGTCCTCGCCGAGTTCAGGTTTCATCCAGCCCATCTGCTGATATAACAGAAGTTGATAGCTTAGATTGTTTAGAGGATAACACTTTCTTTTATGATAGTTGCGCGAATCTATTGTATGTTCAAGTGGGACGCGATTTTGAGGAAGTATTTGTAAGGGTATAATTTTATCCTAATGGTGGTAGCAGAACTTTCACCCCTAATGTTTATTTTCAAATTCAGGGTGTGTATACTCTAAAATCACTTGATTTATCCCTTGAAGATCGCTTTTCGCCGCTTACCCTAAGCGGTGTAAAGCGATCTTTTCATTTGCCTATCTTTTGATTGTCTAATCCTTGAATATCAAAACCTTTTACAAAGTATCCTTAATATATATCAAATATCATAACCATATACTATGGCATGCACGGTAATCGGCAGAAATTTTCATTCGCCTACTGTGACAAATGGGGCAAAGTTAAATAGAACTGCATTCAAAAAACGCCATATAACAGGTTAACTTTAAACGGTAAAAGAGATATTGATGAAGGGAGATGTTAAACGTGTTAGGCGATCTGATAACGGATAGAAAGAATATCTGTTTTGCTATTTTAGTTCATGAAAACCGCGAGGCTGTTAAGGATATGTTGGATAACATAGCGTATTTTTGTCCTAACAGTTCCATTGTATTATTTAACGGTGGCGATGATTTACATCTGTGTGATTCCCTTAATTATCTCGTCTGCCCCACTAGTAGGAAGCTTGAATACGGAATAACGGGTACTTATATACTTGAGGTAATGGAATGGCTCGAACGTATTAAGTTTGACTATAAATATATCATTAATCTTGACTCCGACGCTTTATTTGCTAAAGAGGGATTCGAACAATTTGTAATTCGAGAAATGATGAATAAGAATGCTGATTATATGGGGGTAGATGTAAGAGTTCCAAGGAAAAGCTGGTGGTGTGGAAAATGCATACGACCCGAATGGAAAAACTGGCAGCCACTGTTTGATAGCGACGATTTTCTCGGATGTTTTAACGTCGGTCAAATCTTTAGCAAAAGGTATGTAAAGAGACTTTTGAAATACAAAAAGTTTGATCAATTTAGAAAAACCCTTTATCACACAAAAGTATTTGGAATTGACGAAATCGCGTTTGTTACAATGGCTAGGACACTAGGGTTTAATCCCAAAAAATATCCTAGGCAGGTTAGCCGTTCCATCCGATATAGACCCCATTTTTCATGTGAAGAAATCAAAGACTATCTGAAAAATCACCCCAAAGCTTATTTGTTCCATCCAGTGGAACGAGATATGAAAAATGAAGTACGAACTTTTATTCGTAACAGTATTCATAAAACATAACTCACATTTATTCTAGTCAGGAGACCCGTTGTGTAGGTGTCATTTAGTCTCTGCAAGGTTCGCGATTACATCGTTTGTGTTGTTTTATTCCTACTCCATAGTTTATGAATCAAAACAAGAGGGGATGAAATGGAATGAAAAATGTATCTGTGATTATCCCATATAAGCCCGATAATGGACATAGAGATATAGTATTCAAATGGATAAAATGTTTTTATAAAAAATCCATGCCTGAAGTTGAATTGTGTATAGGAGATTGTAAAAGTGAACTGTTTAATCGATCACAAGCCATAAATACAGCAGCACAAAAAGCTACCAAAGATGTGTTCGTTATAGCAGATGGGGATGTTATGTACAATCCAGATGTTTTAGTCAAAGCCATTCGACTGCTTAATAAACATGCTTGGATAATTCCTTATAGTAAATGCCTAGACCTTTCAAGATCAAGTACTGAAAAACTTTTATCTAGTATTCCAGAATGGCCTCTATCAATAAAAGGTGAATATAAAGAACGATATAAGAATAAATCTTTTAATCCTGTAGGGGGACTTGTCGTGGTTACTCGTAAAACATTCTATGCTGTTGGAGGATTTGATGAAAGATTTATTGGGTGGGGGGGAGAAGACGATGCCTTTGCATACGCAGTAAATACATTATGTGGTCATTTCCAAAGACTGGATGAAAAAAATTATCATCTTTGGCATGCCGTTTATCGTTTAGTGAATTGCAGAAAGTATCAAGTATCTCAATTTCCACGATTTTTAGGAAATTCCGGACCACCAAAATTAATGAAGTTTGGGATGAAATTATCAAAAAAATAGATGCTTGAATTTTGCATCGGATGAAGGTATATCCATCAAAATGATTTCTAATTTCATTGTAGAGCATTTCTCAAGCACGACGAAAAGAACCAGTACCTAACTTTCAGGATACTAGTTTTTGTTTGACTTATTTCTAAAGATGATTTTGCAGGCTTAAGCCTGCTATTGATTTTAAAATAAAGTCCTGATAATGAGCATTTTTAGATACAAATATTTCCATTCAATTAGAAATGATAGGTACCCTATGCCACTTGGAGCTCATTTTTAATTTGCTCAAGTGACGTTCCATTTGTGGTTTCACGATACACAAACTCAATGATACTGCCGATTTTTTGTTTTCTTATGCACTGAACGGCTAGGTTAAAGGCAGCCTTTCTAAGGTACATCGCAAAAACATAGGTGAACTGGACAATAGTCCAAAAACGCTTAATCGCTCGTTCACTCCGGACTTGATAACCGTTAAAGCCAACCATGCCTTTGACCTGTTTAAAGTAGGTCTCGATGCTCCAGCGTTGACTGTAATACGATAAAATTTGTTCTGTTGTCAGTTCTGTATCGGTGCTTAAAAAACAACGCATATGCTTAGGTTCCATGGGATGTTCTTCCTTCCAGCACATTAATACGACACCCCTATCAAGATCGTTTAAGGCACCTTCGTACCGGTAGACTCGATAAGATTCATGACCGATTGTCACTAAATCAGTCTCTTCTTCTCTAATAGAACGGGTGAATTCTTTCGCTTGAATTCGAATCCCTTGCGGATAAAGAATACGGTTTGTTTTTAAGGCACCAATCAC
>NZ_JBXDLD010000077.1:0-45724 GCF_056820425.1 Priestia sp. KCTC 13724
AAATGAGAACATGAAAATTGGGTCCTTGTATGTTTCTTTAGATAGGTTTTATGAAATTGATTCACATATTTAAAAAAGGTAAAATGCATATTAAACAGTCACAACTTTATACCTAACTAATATAACAGAAAATACTCTATTTTTTTACTTTTCATCATAAAGATTACTGATTCAAAAATAGGGAATAAAATTGATATACGTTTTTTATTATTACATATGGACATTCATTATAGATTGAGGTTTTAAAGGAGTGCTTTATAGATGACAGTTGAACAAATACCTTGCAGTGTATCAAGAGTTGTAAAATCACAGCATATCTTCCCTAATGATTTAAATAATCACTATACGTTATTTGGAGGGAAAATTGTAGCCGATATGGACATGATTGCATCATTATCTGCTACAAAACATTCAAGAAAACCGTGTGTTACAGCATCGATTGATCACGTCGATTTTATTGAACCTGTGACGGAAGAAGATTTCATATCATATGAGTCTTTTGTTGTACTAACTGGCAAAAGCTCAATGATTATCTTTGTAAAAGTAATCGCTGAGAATTTAATTACAGGTGTTAAACGAATTGCAGCGACTTCTTTCTTAACGTTTGTTGCTTTAGAAGATGGAAAGCCTGCTACTGTACCAAAGGTTGTAGCGCAAACAGAAGAAGAAAAAAGCCTACAAGCGATTGCATTAGAACGCAAAAATAATAAACGTACACAAATTGAACAAAGTAAATCCGTAGCAAAAATTCTATCAAAAACATTGCGCAGTAGTAATTGAAAAGAGTCCCCATTTGGATGGGGACTCTTTTCAATTACTATGTTCAAAATCATGAATAACTTCTCTTATTGCTTTTCCTCGTTTAACAAACTATCAGCGAATACCCCCATAGCTTCTTTTAAAAATTCAGCTAAACCTTCTCCGAATTGGTCAATGTTCTTTTGAAAGCGTTCATCTTGAATATATAATTCTCCTAACCCTTTAAATGCTTCTGGGGAATACGTCGTAAAATTACGATTCAAGAAGTGAAACCATTCTTGTATAGCTTTTTGAACCGATTCTGATGATGGTGATTGATTCATCAGCTTAGCTATCTTTTTATAAATCTCATTTGCTTCTGCTGCTAAATCCGCTTGTTCGCCTTTCGTCATACCTCTAACTTTTTTATTCGCTTCGTTTACTTTTTCGTTTCCCCATCGCTTTTTAGCTTCTTCTTCATAAGGATTTTCACTAAAATCAAACCCTTCGAATCTTTGCTTATTAGTCATTGATTTTTCTCCTTTCATTGACTTAATCGTTTGTTCAGTCATGGCAATCATACGATTAAGTCGATTCCTTTTTTCAATTAGAAGCTGTTGATGCAACTCTAACGCTTCTTGTTTATTAAAGGAAGGATCATAAATGACTGCTTTAATTTCTTTTAACGAAAGCCCTAGTTCTTTAAATAATAAAATTTGTTGCAGCATCTCTAAATCATCTTCAACATATAGCCGGTATCCTGATTCAGTTACCTCAGTAGGCTTCAATAAATCAATATCATCATAATGATGAAGGGTGCGTATACTAATACCCGCTAAGCTAGCTACTTCCTTTACCTGCATAGCCATTTTCAATCCCTCCTCTTAATTAGTAACGATAAAGTATGACGTAGCGTGAGAGTCAATATTTTTCATCATTACTATTCATTGCCTTCCCCTTTTTATGACTGAATTCAAAATAAAAAGCACTTTTATCAAGTGCTTCTACTTCTTATTATAATAGATTTTTAAATTCTCTAGCTCGTTAGCAGATTTAAATTTTTTATTCGTCGAAATTTGATGGTTTGAAAACAGCTTTTTTATTTCTTCACTATTTTTCCCAAGTAGTGTTGTCAGATTAGTCATCATTTGAAGATATTGTTCATCGGTTATTTGCTGAGTTGCATGGAGGCAGCTTCCTACTAAATAAGCTAGAGCTGAATTATCTATATTAATGGTAATATCTACTTTTGCGTTTCCACTATCACTTACTAAGCTTTTCATGATAAACCTCCCCGTACTAACCGCTATTCACTCTTCATTAACCTAAGCGAATTTTCACTAAATTCGCTTACTAAAGAGTCCCCCTTAGATTAAAAGATTAGGCCGCTATCAGACTGATCTAGGCTCTGCGACTGTTTTGATCTTTTTCCTTGCCCTAGGTTAATATTAACGTTGGAGTTTCCACTGTTGCTAATGATATTTTTGTTTCCATCCTCATTATTTGTGCCCCCACTTGGACGAAAATTTGGATTTATTTGTGGCCTTCTGCGCTGGTTATTCATCATAACATCCCCTTCCTAATTATGTTTAATACTTATGTTCTACTATATGTAATGGGAATTTATCATGTATAGGTGTTTGTCTTAGGACAATCGTGGAGTTTTGTCCTAAAGTTTCTAGATACAAGCCTGTTTTCTATCAAGAAAAAGAGACAGCCCTACCTGGCTGCCTCTTTATACTACCGTTCGACGCTCTAAATTAAATACGTTCACTCGCTCATCGTCGAATCGGCTTAGCAGAGAGTCCACTCCATATTCTAATGCAAAAGCTCGCTCATTTTCAGAGATTGGGACTGCTTGTAAAAACGCAACCTTTTTATCTGATAGCTCAATCGTAGAAAATGTATCCCATAAAAATGGCGGAATCAATAAAATATGCTGCATATGAAGGCTATGATCGAAAGAAGTAATAATATCTTTATAAATTGCCCCTGGAAAGATTGAAACATGTGACTTCATCATATGAAATACACACTTGCTTAAAATTTGTGGGAAGGGTGCAAATGAAGAATGACATGCTCCTACAATTTCAATGCGAAGTGGAATACCGCCCACCGTGTATCCTGTTGGACAATGATACCCTCCCAACGTTGCATATGCTGTTAAGTCTGAACGGGGGTGATTGCCTGTTGCTAAAACATGTACGCTGTGTTTTTTTCTCTCATCCTCAAATTCGTCAATACGATCTTTCCCTCCAAAAACTTCAACTGCTTTATGTATAATTTGTTCATCATCTTTTGAGTAATTAGTCATCAAAAAGCCTCCTTGCTATCAAGCTTACAAAGCCTCTACTGTACAGGATATACTACCAAACGAAAAATCGATAGCGATGCGATAATTTGTGAACAAAATGTTATCTGTTCGTAATATATCTCTTGGAAATGATTTTCACAATCGCTATTTCATACTCCTTCTAAACTATAGGCAAGTTCCCAATCAAAAGAAACTGAATATACTGTGCTAGATAAATCGAGAATTGAACATGTGATATTATTTCCCGTTGCCTTTACACACTGGTCATGTCTCAGATATTTGTGGAATATAGATAAAAACTCACTCTTATTCTTTCAGGAGGATTATTTCATGACTGAACATTTATTACTAGCCTTTGGTTTAACATTAATGGCAGGTCTCGCAACAGGAATAGGAAGTATTTTAGCTTTTTTTGTATCTACAACGAATACAAAATTTCTATCAATTGCACTCGGTTTTTCAGCTGGCGTTATGATCTACGTATCCATGATTGAAATTTTTGTAAAAGCACAGGATTCCCTTGTAGGAGCACTTGGTAAAGTATCTGGAAATTGGGTAACGGTTGGTGGTTTTTTTGCTGGAATGCTCTTGATTGCAATGATTGATAAATTTGTCCCAAAACAAGGAAACCCACATGAATTAAAGACCGTAGAAGACATGAAACAACCAAGAGTGAAAGACACTGCTCTTTTAAAAATGGGAACATTTACTGCTTTAGCAATTGCCATTCATAATTTCCCTGAAGGAATTGCTACGTTTACGTCGACTCTTCAAGATCCTTCTTTAGGAATTGCTATTGCAGTAGCAATTGCTATTCATAACATCCCTGAAGGAATTGCTGTTTCGGTACCCGTTTATTTTGCAACAGGTGATAAGAAGAAAGCATTTAAACTCTCTTTTTTATCAGGTCTTTCAGAGCCTCTAGGAGCTATTGCTGCATATTTTTTACTCATGCCTTTTTTAAATGACGTTATGTTCGGGGTTATCTTTGCCGCAGTGGCAGGAATTATGGTCTTTATTTCTTTGGATGAACTTTTACCTGCTGCTCAGCGATATGATGAGGCTCACCTTTCTATTTATGGACTTATCGGCGGAATGGCTATCATGGCCATTAGTCTTCTTCTATTCATATAGAAAAAGAGTTTGGGACATAACAAAATGATTGCTTCTAAAAGACGAACACTCGCTGTTCCCATCTCTTTAGTTTGTCTCAACACGTTCGTTCCATTGCGCTACGGCCACTCGCTTTCCGCGGGGAGGAACCTGAGCTTCCTCGCTGCGCTGCGGGATCTCCGTTTTCCCTCTCTTTCCCGCAGGAGTCGAGTGTCCTATGCTCCATTCCACCCTGTTTTCACAATCAACCAAAAAACCTGAACGATTAAAAGTGAGGAACTCTCAATCGTTCAGGTATAGTAGAGGCTGAACTACTTATGTCTCAGTCTCTTTTTCTTACGGTTGAATAATTTGTAACTTCTTAGGATACTTCGTTAACGTTTTATTTCCATCTTTCGTAATAACTACATCATCTTCAATACGTACTCCACCAATGTTAGGGATATAAACGCCTGGCTCAATGGTATAAACCATGCCTTCTTTTAGTATGTCATCATTCGTACGGTTCATAGAAGGAAATTCGTGTACACTAATTCCTAATCCGTGACCTAGTCGATGTGGAAAGTATTCTCCGTATCCCGCTTCCGAAATAAGGTTACGCGCAATCATGTCTAAGTCCCCAATTCTTGTACCGGGCTTTGATGCAGATAAAGCAGCTTCTAACGCCTTATTAACCGTCTCATACATATGCTGTTGTTTTTCAGTAATTTCGCCAAATGCCACTGTTCGCGTAATATCCGAACAATATCCATCTAACACAACGCCTAAGTCAAATAAGACCATGTCACCTTTTTTTAGTGTACGTAGCCCAGGATTACCATGAGGATCACCCGTTTTTTCTCCAAATAACACCATCGTAGAAAACGACATCTCGCGAATACCTTTTCGCTTTAATTCATATTCAATTTTAGCAAGAACGTCCATTTCCGTAACGCCTTCTTTTAAAGCAGATACACCTACTTCAACACCATAATCAGCGAGAGCTGCTGCTTCTTGTAAAATGTCAATTTCAGCTTGCGTTTTCACTACCCTTAATTCGTTCATTTTTTCTTCTACGCTTTCAAATACAACATCTTGATACAATGTTTTTAACTCTTCACTTCGCAGGAAAGATAGCTGCTCTTTTTCCACTGCTAAACGACCAATATTATTAATTTCTCTTTTATGTAATGCGGCACGAATTAGCTCCCAAGGGTTTTCATGATCTTCATATCCAACAACATCATATTTCCACCCTGCACTTTTTGCTTGATTAACTTCCATAAAAGGACAAACAAGTACAGGTTCAGTATTTGGAAATACAAATAGGCCTAAAAGTCGTTCATGCGGATCCGTATAAAAATTTGTTAAATAAAATACATTTTCTGTTGAAGAAATAAATGCAGCATCATAGCTTTTTTCAGAAAGCCAAGAAGCCACGTTGCTTAAGCGTTCATTCATCGCATATAACTTCCTTTCTTAATCTTTTAAAGTTATTATACCATAATTTCACTACTTTCTCGACTAGTGAAACAACGTCTTTAGGCACAAAAGAAATTCTAGTTTATATACTATTTTGTACTGATTCGCTAGGTTGAATAATTACTTTTTTAAGCCATTGATTATTATACTGATAAATAAGATGGTAATCCCCTCCGGTAAAATATTGCTCCTGGAACATCTCTTGGTTTTTTAAAAATCCAGGGTCACCAATAAAATAATGTCCTTCGTTTAACCTAAATGTTTGAATAAACGAACTTATTCCTTCTTCATCTACATCATCATCAATGACTATTTCAACCGAGTTGCCATTGCTATGAAAATCAAATTCACCTGTTTGATTAAGCCGTACGACTGGTACATTAAACTCGCCTACTGTCAAAAATTGTTTCATTCCCTTCAAAACTTCAGATTCATGATCATCAAATAACAGGTAGTAGTTAAACTTATCCCCATCTGCCTGAAGTATGTTTGCAATTAGCTCAAAATGCTCTTTGCTTTGCTCATCATCAAACATGACAACGAATGACTCGTGATAAGATACCATTTGAAAAGGCGTCATTATCTTCTCTTTAAATCGTAGCATCAATTGTTCACAGCGCTTTCCCGTCACTTTTGCTCCTTTAATTGTTCCCACTCCATATGTTTTCCAGTGTGAAACAGCTTTTTGTGGAATAACGACTATATTTGAAGATGATACGTATAAGCTCATTTCCCCATCTCCTTTGCCATTCTGCATTTTTTCACCTTTTACTAATTAGAGACTTTTGGCTCATTCACCTGCAAAAAACGTATAAATTCATTAAAACCTTTTTGTTTGCTTTAATCTTATAGAATAAATACCTAGATACACACCTAGCTTTTACGATTAAAATGGCTAATACTTGCTAATCATACAATGTGATGGTAATTTTATATAAGAATATAATTGCTATACTTTTCAATTACTTTAAAATGATAGGTGAGAATATTGGAACAACGTGAACATCGCAAACGACATAAACAGAGAAAGAAAAAGCGAATGAGAAGATTTTTTCTTTTTTGCTCTGTAGTACTGATTACTTTAGCTGGATATGTTTTTTATCAATATCAACAAGGGTTGGCTGAAGCAGACGGCGACTTTCAAAAAGATGGACAATTTGAATTTAACGGTAAAAGCGCCAATTTAGATACTATGAACGTTCTTCTTTTAGGGATTGATTCGCGCGGGGAAGAACATTCACGTGCTGATACAATTATGATTGCGCACTATGACAAGGATAATAACCAGCCAAAGATTGTATCTCTTATGCGAGATAGTTATGTAGATATCCCCGGGTATGGAAAAAATAAAATCAATGCAGCATATGCATTTGGGGGACCTGAGCTTTTGCGCAAAACAATAAAGGAAAATTTCGGTATCGATGTGAATTACTATGCGGTAGTAGATTTTAAAGGCTTCTCAAAAGTTGTAGATACAATTGCTCCAAATGGTATTGAAGTTGATATTAACCAAAGAATGTCCCATGGTATCGGGATGACCTTAGAACCGGGAAAGCAGACGCTTCACGGTGAAGAACTATTAGGCTATGTGCGATTTAGACATGATAGTCAAAGTGACTTTGGACGGGTTCAAAGGCAGCAAGAAGTTTTAGGTAAACTTACAGAAGAAGCATTATCGCTTCAAACAATAGCTAAAGCACCTAAGTTATGGGGAATTATTGATCCCTATGTGGATACAAATGTACCTCCAAAGACCTTCGTATCTATAGGAAAAGATTTCTTACTTGGAAGCTCAAATGAACTTGATTCGCTTCGCATCCCTGTTGACGGTGCATTTACCAATGAACGTGTTTCAGGAGCAGGCGCTGTACTACGATTAGATCTAGAAAAGAACAGGCAGGAAATTCAAACATTCTTAGATTAAAAAGACCCAAAAAGCAGACAGTTTTCTGCTTTTTGGGTCTTTTTTTTATGTTCATACATATATTAGTTACGCTACGGAAACACGACAACGAAATCCGTGTCTACTGGAGGGACCAATGTGAAACTATATCAATATGCTCAGCGTAAAACTGATTCTATGCTTTATCAGTCTTATCATTTCAACACCATTCTTTCTCAGACGGGAGATGTAAAAATAAATTACATTTCATTAGCACCTTATGATTACGCGCCTAAAACTGAAGCCACGATTCCCAAACTACTCTTAATTATAAGCGGAGAAGGATGGATTGCTAACAGTGAAGGTCGAATTTATGTTAATTTCGGAGAAGCTGTATTTTGGAAAGCCGGTGAATACGTTGAATTTGGTAGCGCGGATGGAATGACCTGTATTAGTATTGAAGGCTTTGAGCTTTCTCCAGACACGTGGCTACAAGTACTACATAAAGGTACGACCTCATCATAAAGAAAGCCGAGTCATTGCTCGGCTTTCAATTAATTTCAGTCTGATACTAACCCCTTTTTAACCAAGAACTTGCGGGCTACCTCTTCTGCTGTTTTCCCTTCAGCATTGACTTCATAATTCATTTTACGCATTTCTTCATCATTGATTTTCCCTGCTAGCTTATTGAGAATCTCCTTTAACTCAGGATGCTCTTTTAACGTTTCTGCTCTTAAGACAGGCGCACCTTGATAAGGGGGAAAGAACTTTTCATCATCTTCTAGAACTGCTAAATCATACTGTTCAATTTCTGGGTCTGTTGCATATGCATCCAATAAATTAATATCACCTGTTTGAACTGCATTATAGCGAAGCTTTGGTTCCATCGTTTTAACATTGTTTAACGCTAAGCCATACTCTTTTTGAAGACCTGCATATCCATCTTCTCGATCCTTAAATTCAAGGGTAAAGCCAGCCTTTACGCCGATAATAGGCTCAGCAATTCGCTCATGCCTGGTTAAGTACAGGCCAAGAGGTACGGAAATTAATACTGCAATTAATAGCGCTAGTACGGAAATTTGAACATGTTCAAGCAGTGCTTGAACATGCGCATCTCCCCTTTGTTCTAACAAAGTAGTTAAGCCATTCATTATACCACCGCTCCTTCTTTTGATCTATTAGTAGACAAGAAGGCAAGGATGTTTTTGCTCGTTACAATACCAATTTTTTTCGAACCTTTATAAACACCAACACAATCGTGCTTTTGTAAAAGCTCTACAGCTTCGCCAATAGATGCAGATGATTTTAAATGTACAGGAGCTTCAATCTTTTCAAAATCTTGCTGATTTGTTTCATTAACAAATACTTCTAATGGTTGAAGCAATACGCTTCCCTGATTACCGATAAATGATTTTACGAAATCATTTTTAGGGTTTTGAACAAACTCTTTTGGTGTGCCAATTTGAACTACTTCCCCATCTTTCATTAAACAGATACGATTTCCAAGAGTCATGGCTTCGCTAATATCATGCGTAACAAAGACGAATGTCTTTTTTATCTTTTCTTTTAAAGCTAAAACGTCCTGCTGCAGCTGATCACGACTTAGCGGGTCTAGTGCACTGAAAGGTTCGTCCATAAGAATAACAGGAGGATCGGCTGCGAGAGCTCTAGCTACACCAATGCGCTGCTGTTGCCCACCTGAGAGCTCAAAAGGCTTGCGGTTTCGGTATTGCTTCGGGTCCAGTCCAACCAGTTCCAAGAGTTCATCTACACGCTTTTTGATTTTATTCTTTTTCCACCCCTTCATCTCAGGTACTACCGCGATGTTTTCCGCAATGGTCATATGAGGAAATAAAGCAATTTGCTGGAGGACATACCCAATTTCCCAGCGCAGCTCATTAATGTTGTAATCCGTTACTTTTTTATCCGCTATGTATAAATCACCACTAGTCACATCATGAAGACGATTAATCATTTTAAGCGTCGTTGTTTTCCCACATCCACTAGGACCAATAAGAACAAAAAACTCCCCTTGCCTTATTTCTAAATTAATGTCTTTGACAGCTGTGGTGCCATCTTCATACTGCTTTGAAACATTTTTAAATGTGATCAAATTTAGATGCACTCCTCGTTCAGTTTTTATCGATAACCTCTTTTACCCTAGTTTTCTTCCCATTAAACATTTTTACATTTTATCTATTTTTAGGAAAATAAATACTTTGATGAGTACAAAAAAACGAGACCCTTAAAAGGTCCTCGTTTTACTACACGTATTATGCTAGCGACAGGGATTGAACCTGCGACCTCTTGCTTACCATGCAAGTGCTCTACCTACTGAGCTACGCCAGCGTCAATCGTAATTATATCATATTTTTCTATTCTTTGAAACATTTTATTTCATTTATTATCCAAAATGTATCTATCTGATTCACTATAATCTACAAAAATTCAAATGAATGTAAGAATATCTAACAATAAAAATGAGAATTTTCTAAAAATGAGTTACACTGGTAAAACATTCAAGAAACTAGAAAGGAAGAAGATAAATGGACCAACAACAAACGCTTAAAAAATCTCCCCCAAAAACACCTTATCCGCGTAACTGTACGTTTAGCAAGGAGGATTGGACGACTCTTTCGACCTATTGGTATCCCATCGCACAAGCAGCTGAGGTAAACGAAAAGCCGCTTAGCGTTAAGCTATTAGATGTCAATTTAGTTGTATATCGCACTAAAAAACAAGTTGTCGTAGCTCGAGACCTCTGCGTTCATCGTGGCACTCCCCTTAGTATGGGTTGGGTAGAAGAGGAGGAAATTGTATGTCCTTATCACGGATTTCGCTATAACACAGAAGGAGCTTGTACATCGATACCAGCGCATCCTGATGCAAATATATCTCCTCGCCTCTGCATGACGGTTTACCCTGTTATCGAGCAATTTGGACTCATTTGGACATCGTTAACAGGCGAAATGGATAACATTCCACAGTTTCAGGCTTGGGATGACCCTGACTTTCAACAAATTGTTTGTCCTAGCTTTGATATAGGGGGTTCGGCAGGTCGACAGATGGAAGGCTTTTTGGATGTTGCACATTTTGCCTGGGTTCATACGGATACATTTGGCGATCGAAACAATGCCTTTGTTCCCAGATATAAGGTTGATAAAACAGACTATGGTTTAAACGTGGAATACTTAAGCACTGTAAGCAATTACTCTAAAGAACAAGCACACTTAAATCCAGAAAACTTTAAATGGCTGCGGGTATTTGACGTGTACCCACCTTTCACTGCTACACTAAAAGTTTATTTTCCTGAAGGTGGCCAGCTTTGGATTATGAATGCGGTTTGTCCAGTTTCCGCTCGTGAAACGCGCTTATTTGTACCTATTGCTCGCAACTTTGACAAAGATTCTCCTGTTGAAGGTGTTTATGACTTTAACCTTCGGGTATTCGATGAAGATCGCGAAATGGTTGAAAACCAAAAGCCCGAAGATCTCCCTCTTGATTTACAAATGGAAGCTCATATCGCAGCTGACCAAACATCCATTGCTTATCGAAAGCTACTAAAATCAATGGGGCTAAGCTTTATTTATACAAGTTAATTAAAAACGCGTCAGGCTAAAACTTGACGCGTTTTTATTACTCATATTTAATTCGAGCATACATGCATAAATCAACAAACATCCCTTTTGACTTTTCAACTTTTCGCAGAGTTCCCTCATACTGAAAATGATTTTTCTCTAGTAAATGAATGGACGCCTTGTTTGCTGGCTCTACTTTAGCCGATACCCTAACCATATCAAGGCTCACAAAACCATAATGAACCAATTGTTGAACTACCTCTGAACCATATCCTTGTCCCCAAAATACTTCGTCTATTTCATAGCCAATTTCTACATGCTGGTTATGAGTATCTATTTGATTAAATCCGCATGAACCAATAATCTTTGCTTGCTCTTTATGAAAGATTGTGTAGCGTAGTGCTTTTTGTTCCTTCGCTAGATTCTGTAGAAAAGCAATCATTTCCCTTGCTTGCTTTTCATCACAAAAAGAATCAATATTCATGAATTCAGTAACTTTTTGATTAGACCAAATTTTAAAAAGCTCCGGTGCGTGCTCAAGTTGGATTGGGGTTAGACAAATACGTTCACCTTGAAGAGATTGCCACATAACTCCTCATTCTCCTTTCAAGACTCATCATACTTTTTCACTATACAACGAACATATTCATAAAAAAAGGTAGAGTTTGGGACATAACAAAATGATTGCTTCTAAGAGACGAACAATAGCTGTTCCAATCTTTTTGGTTTGTCTGAACACGTTCGTTCCATTGCGCTACGGCCACTCGCTTTCCGCGGGGAGGAACCTGAGCTTCCTCGCTGCGCTGCGGGATCTCAGTTTTCCCTCTCTTTCCCGCAGGATTCGAGTGACCTACGCTCCATTCCACCCTGTTTCCAACATTGTTTTCACAATCAACCAAAAAACCTGAACGATTAAAAGTGAGAAACTCTCAATCGTTCAGGTTTATCATTGGCTGAATTACTTATGTCCCAGCCTCTACCTTTTTTATTTTATTTAGCAAACTGTTCTCTTTTAACAGCTTGTTGGTCTTGTGTAACTCCGCTAACTGTTACTCGCTTCATAAAGAGCGATAAGACTAATGCCACCACTATAAGTATCGATGAAATTAAAAATGAATCATTGATCCCTTCAACCATGGCCTGCAGTCCAATTTGCTGTTGCAAATCAGCCGTTGGTGCAACGGCTCCATTACTCATTGCCTCTTTTGCTAATTCTTCTGCATGAAATTCTGTGCGGTTAGACATAACCGTTACAAGTAAAGCTGAACCAATAGCTCCTGACACTTGTTGTAACGTATTATTCATCGCTGTGCCGTGCGGATTAAATTGCTGTGGAAGCTGATTTAATCCGTTTGTCATAATCGGCATCATAACCATTGACATACCAAACATACGAGCCGTGTATAGGATAATTAGCTCCGTATATGTAGTTGTCAATGATAATTGACTAAACATATACGTCGTAACACCTGTGATAGCTAACCCAATTACAGCTAGCACGCGTGCGCCAAATTTATCAAACAGCTTGCCTGTAATTGGAGACATAATCCCCATCACTAAGGCTCCCGGTAATAACAATAATCCTGAATCTAAGGGCGAAATCCCTCGAGCACTCTGTACGTACATTGGTAGCAATAGCATTGCAGAGAATAATGCCATCGTAATAACAATTGAGATGGCAGATGACAATGCAAACATTGGATATTTAAAGATACGAAACTCTAGCATTGGTTTTTCAAGCTTAAACTGGCGAGTAATAAATAAAACCAACCCAATTACTCCAACGATAATCGTTCCGTATACTTCTAGTGATCCCCAGCCTTTATCTCCAGCTGAACTAAACCCGTACAGTAAACCACCAAATCCAAATACAGAAAGAATTAAAGAAAGCTTATCTAACTGAATATCTACCTTTTCTTTTTGATCTTTCAACAAGAAAAATGCTAATACAAGAACAACAAATGCAATTGGCGTCACAACGTGAAACAGCATTCTCCAGTCATAATGCTCAATTAACCATCCTGAAAGAGTTGGGCCAATTGCAGGTGCAAAAATCATCACCAATCCAAAAATACCCATTGCTCCCCCGCGCTTTTCAATTGGAAAGCTCGTTAACAGCACATTCATTAATAGCGGCATCATAATAGCTGCTCCTGATGCTTGAATAACACGTGCAGCTAACAATACTCCAAATTCCGGCGCTACTCCAGCTACTACTGTACCCGTTGTAAAAAGAGCCATCGCTGTTAAAAACAAGCCACGGACCGAGTATCGTTGAATTAAAAAAGCAGTGGTTGGAATCATGATACCATTGACAAGCATATAACCTGTCGTTAACCACTGAACGGTTGATGTTGTTACTCCTAACTCATTTTTTATAGATGGTAAAGCAATGTTTAATAATGTCTCATTAAGTAATGAAATAAATGCTCCTATAAGTAAAATACCAATAATTCCATATGGTGGTTTTTTTGTAGTTTGCATAAAATTCCTCCTCTCACTAAACCGTAAGTATATTTTTTTATACTATAAGTTCACATATTGTATATTATACCTTCAGTTCATTTTTTGCAACAAAAAAAAGCTGTGATTTTAAAAGAGTTTGTGTAAACGTTTTTTCTCTTGTATCATAAATAAATAGACAGCTAGTACACTTTTATTGCAGGTGATGAAATGAATAAAAAACAAGAATTGATGCTAAAGAGCGCTCATAAGCTCTTTGTTGAAAAAGGATTCCAAGCAACATCTATACAAGATATCGTTGAAGATAGCGGCATTTCAAAAGGTACGTTTTATAATTACTTTTCGTCTAAGAATGAGTTAGTCATTAAAATTTTCGAGTCGGTTTATGATGAGTTAGAAACCAAAAGAAATGAATTTTTAATTGGCCAAAACCGTTCAGACTTAGATATATTCATTAAGCAAATTGAACTTCAGGTACAAATGCACCATCAAAATCAATTGTTTACACTATTTGAAGAGATTTTCTTTTCGAATAACGCTGAGCTAAAGGAGCATTTTAAACAAGCTCAGCTTTACGAATTACACTGGCTTTACAATCGATTAATTGACTTATTTGGCTCAGATAAAAAAGCTTACTTACTGGACTGCGCCATTATGTTTTTAGGCATTCTACACCGCAACTTTCACTACAGCGTCATGGCACACCATAACCAAATTGACGCACCTAAAATCATTCGTTATACCGTCGACCGATTAGTTCATCTAGTGAAAAATGTCTCTACTAGCCAAGAAATGCTTTTTGATCCTGACTTGCTAACACAGTGGATTCCTTTTCACAATCATTCTCCTCAAACAACAGAACAAAAAATTCGAGCCTCTATCTTATTAGTAACAAAAGAAGCGGAAGATGCTGATGATGTAGACAAGCCAAAAATTATTGAATTACTAACATTCTTACAAGAAGAGCTTATTCGTCAGCCTCAAATACGCTCGTTTGTCATTAGCAGTACTTTGCATGCTTTAAGCGAAACAGTAGTCGGTACATCAGAGGAGTTTAAACAGTTAAAAAACCTTATTCAACTCTTAATTGAAGAACAAAAAGAGCCACCTATGTAGGTAGCTCTTTTGTTTATTTTAAAGGCTTATTATTTTTAATATTTAATCCTAAGCCAAACGGGTATAGCGTTTCGCCTTTATTTGTGACAGAAGGAATAGCTACGGGAAGCTTTCCTTTTGGATCAGAAGCTCCAAAAATGGTTTTAACACCCGCTGGAATATTTGGCTGACGATAGCGTCCATTCGTGTATCCTTTAAAACCGTACACCGCCAAAACAGCATTAGCTTCTTCAAAATTTGCTATGTCATAAGGATTTCGCACACTCATTAATACAAACTTTTTACTCTGTGATTGACTGTAATTCATAACGGCTCTTGGGAAAGCTGTTGCCCATTTGGATGAATCTTGAATTGTGTCATCAATTACCCCATCGTTCACTGCCGGGTCATTTTTCACTATATATGAACCTGTGATAACATAATCAGCTTCATTTATCTTCTCTTTAGTTTCCTCTGTAAACGTCTTATTTTCAAATTCTAAACGTTCTACATCTACTGACTTAATCCTTTTTTTATCTATTAGCTCTTGAATTGTGCGCGCCATTGCATCCGTCTGGTCTTTGAAAGGGGCAACCACCAATACTTTTTCATGTTTTTTAGGTTTAAATGGCAAAGTACGCTTTTCATTTTTTAGTAATGTCACCGCTTCTTCTGCCATTTTTTCTTCTGCTTTTACATGCTCCTTGTTTCCTACTACCCTTAGAGCATTTTTCACTTTTTTATCTACATTTTGATCAGTTGCTTCGTAAATGCCTCTCTTTATTTTCAAATCAATAATTCGTTCGGCAGAGTCATTGATCTCAGCCATTGGAATTTCTCCACTATGGACTGCGTTTATTACTCCGCTATAAACATCCTCTAAATTCTTTTCCATTTCAATAGAGTTGACTTGAGCGGGCATAAGTGCAATATCTACGCCAGCATTAATAGCCATAATAACAGCCTCTTCTTGGCCGAAATTATCCGAAATAGCTTTCATATTTAATGCATCTGTAACTACAATTCCATTGTATCCAAGCTCTTTTCGTAAAAGATCGGTTATAATCCCTCTCGATAATGTAGCTGGAACCGTAATTTGTTGACCATCCTTTTTACTTGTATACGTTGTGTCATCGAGGGCTGGAAATTGTAGATGCGCCGTCATAATCATGTCTACACCTGCATCCATCGCTTGTTTAAAAGGATAAAGTTCCACTTCATCTAAGCGCTTTTTATCATGTGATACAACAGGTAAACCGTAATGGCTATCTACCGCGGTATCTCCATGTCCTGGGAAATGCTTGGCTGCCGTTGCAATATTTTGTTTTTGTAATCCTTTAATTGTTTGAACACCTAATTTTGCTACTAACTTTGGGTCTGAGCTAAATGACCGGACACCAATCACCGGGTTTCCTGGGTTATTATTCACATCAATCGTCGGAGAAAAATTTACGTTAATGCCCAAAGAGGACAGCTCTTTACCGATAATCTCTCCAGTTTTATATGCATTTCGTTCTCTTCTAGTAGCACCAAGCGCCATATTTCCTGGCAGATTGGTTCCCGACTGTAGCCTTGTAACAATTCCACCTTCTTGATCGATTGTAACAAGAAGAGGAATATCTTCACTGGCACTTTGCAAACCATTAACCAATCGAACTGTTTGTTCAGTATCTACCACGTTTTCAGCGAACAAGATTACGCCGCCAATATGGTATTTTTTTATAATACTTCCTACTTCATCATTCATTTCAGTAAATCCAACAGCCATTTTATCCCCTTGCTTCTTCCAGTTACGAAAATCTGGCATCAGCATTTGACCAACTTTTTCTTCTAGCGTCATTTCTGAAACAATGCTTTTAGCATCAAGCGTTTCTTCTGCTGATACTAAAGGAGTCTTAAATGGGATAAGGATTGAGGTAGCTAAAGCTGCTACAAGCCCTACAGACATCACTTTTTTCATAAAATCCCTCTCCTTTTCATTTTATTTATAAAGTAAATATCCTTTTCGTAACTTTTGAAATTCGTTTATCTCCGGCTTCCACTCTGCGACAATTTCTTGAATTGACTTTCCACTTTCAATGCTTTCCCTAACTGAATTATTGCCCGCTAGCAAATCAAAGAATGGTTTATTTCCAGCGTTAAACGCAAAGTGGTTTGGGTATAAATCATGAATAGTTTTTACAATTGCTACCCCTGTTTTAACAGGTTCATATGTTGATTCATTAATTACGTGAATTTCAATTCCTCCTGAAAGTTTGCCACTATGCTTAGAGAAAGAAGGAGTGAAATAGGATGGACGAAACGTCACGCCTGGAAGTGCAAGTTTATTGAGCTCTTCAGCTAAATTACCTCCGTTAATAAAAGGTGCTCCAATGGTTTCAAATGGCTTAGTTGTTCCTCTTCCCTCTGAAACATTTGTACCCTCAATTAACGAAGCTCCCGGATATACAAGCGCTGTATCTGCTGTTGGCATGTTTGGTGAGGGAGCAACCCATTCTGTAGGCAAATCTTTTGCTGTCATTGATCGTTTCCAGCCTTTCATTTTGACTACGTTTAAATCAGCTCCAATATTAAACTCTTGATTAAATAATTGTGCTAATTCACCTACTGTCATACCGTGACGAATTGGAATAGGATACATGCCAACAAATGAAGTATACTCCTCTTGTAAAACCGGTCCTTCTATCTTCTGACCACCTAAGGGATTCGGTCGATCTAGAACAACGATAGGAATGTTATTTTCTTTTGCAGCTTCCATTGCGTAGGCCATTGTATAAATATAAGTGTAAAAGCGAGTTCCTACATCTTGAATATCAAAAACCAGCACTTCAACACCCTTTAGCATTTCAGGCGTTGGCTTTTTAGTTGGACCATACAAACTGTACACAGGAAGCCCCGTTTTTTGATCAATATAGAACTCTACGTGCTGACCAGCTTGAGCATCTCCTCTCACTCCATGTTCTGGTCCGTATAGTGAGACAAGATCAAAAGCTTTATGTTCATTAAAAATATCAACAATACTTTTAAGCTCTTGATTAACACCTGTTGGGTTTGTAATGAGTCCTACTTTTTTTCCTTCTAAAAGTTGTAACTCATCTTCTAAAAGAACTTCAACACCTAACTTAAAACTCTGTTTCTTCCCAGGTCCCTTTGCTTCACTGGGTGAAGTGAAAAAAGGTACTGCTATACTAACTAAAAGAACAGCTATTAAAACTCCCATTGACCATCTCTTCATTTATAATCCGCTCCATTTCGTTTATAGTTTGAAATGGTTCCTTCTCATGCTGCAGAGTATAAAATGTCTAAAAAGGATACCTATTAGGTTTTGCAAATAAAAATCTTTTATTCTCTTATTAACCTGAGACTATAGGCTTGCCGAGCAAGTTCTAATAACTCTATATCTTCTGGATGAATATGTCCTATTACGTTAACTCGCTCATCAGCCGGCAAGTCATTCAAACCAATGTGAACTTCACCTTGGTATCTTCCATACCGCTCATTGTCCATCGTAATGGTTCCTCGCGGTCGCCTAATTGTTTGACTTGGCTTTATGCTCTGACTTGTACGCGTTCCTTGTAATCGCACAACGTCTCGTGAGCGATCAGGACGTAGTTGGTATGTACATGCTGGCAGCGTTTCCGTCACCATACGAAGAGTTAATATCCTATGCTTATTCCAATCGGCTAACGCATTTACTATCTCTTCATTGAATTCAGGATCTCCAATATAAATACTGCTAATCCCTTCTTCGACTAGACAGACTGCTGCTAACAGCGTGTTTGTGGTACGATGCTGTTCTAAAGTAGGTAACCCTTCAAACAAAGGTCCTCGTTTTTCTTTTTGCCCTGCCACAAACGCAATGACTGGAATCTGCTGTTGAAAAAACATGTGATTTTGCTGTCGAAAAAACACTTCATCCAATCCTGTTTCACGTCTTGGATAAAAGTTGTGCCATCCAACTAACTGATTTGCTTCTATGCCTGCTGTAACCAACGCAGTAAGAAAGCTTTCTGACACTGTACTGGCATTAACAGCTAACTTAAAAAACTGAGAAAGGTAAATAATATCTTCTACTTCAAACCCATCGTCTAACCGAATACCCGTTACGCCTAAGGTGACTAAATCTTCTAATTGAGGAATCTGCAGATGAATAGGTGTATGTTTAGAAACATCAGCATAAACTTCCATTTCATGCTGTTTTGCTACTTGCAGTAAATGTTTAGCTTTTTGAGCAAGATGGCCTGTTTCTTCAGGAATGTGAAGCGAGGTAAACGCTCGCTTCACACCTTTTTTACTTGCTTCCATAATTCTTTGTTCAGCGAACTGATCGTTTAAATAAAAAGAAATACCTATCAATCGAACTCTCCTGCCATTTCATCTTTAAATCCAAATCCGTATGTGAATAAAAATCCTGCTATATATGCAATCAATAATCCAACTAGATATAAAATAATTTGATGTGCATGAACAAGGAACGTTAACGGTAACCCTGAAACCCCTACCGCAACAGTTGCAATATTAAAATATGCTTGGAAAGCACCTCCAACTCCAGCACCTAAACAAGCCGTTAAGAACGGTCGTCCTAGTGGCAGTGTTACTCCAAAGATAAGTGGTTCACCAATTCCTAACATTCCTGAAGGTAACGCTCCACCAATTGCTCGTTTTAAACGTTTTTTCTTTGTCTTTGCATAAATAGCAAAAGCGGCTCCTACTTGACCAGCTCCGCCCATCGCAAGAATAGGTAATAAAGGGTCATCCCCGATTGAATTGATGAGTTCTAAGTGGACAGGCGTTAACCCTTGATGTAGTCCCGTTACAACAAGCGGTAAGAATGCTGCCCCTAGTACAAAGCCAGCCACAATCCCTCCTAAGTCAAGCACGCTCAGTAACCCTTTTGTAATTAAATCTGAAATGAATCCTCCAAGAGGCATAAAGACGATATACGTAACAATTCCAGTAACAAGAAGAGCTACAGTAGGTGTTACAATAACATCCAAAGATTGAGGTACAAACGGTCGAACTTTTTTCTCAACAATGGCAATAAAAATAGCGGCAAATAATACGCCAATTAAACCGCCTCGACCAGGCAATAACGCTTCTCCAAAAAGCTGAATGTCTCCCACCGCTGGATTTATAACTAAAATACCAGCCAGACCTCCTAAAGCTGGTGATCCACCAAACTCTTTTGCTGCGTTAATCCCAACTAAGATACCTAGATAAGCAAATAAACCGCTTCCAATAGCTGTTAGAATTAAAGCCAGCTGTGAATCTGCTGCTAACCACTCTGCCTGCACAACTGACTTTGTAATTCCTGTAATTAATCCAGAGGCTACAAGAGCTGGAATTAATGGAATAAAAATACTTGCGATTCTTCGTAAAAACAGCTTAAACGGTGTTTGATTTTTTGCTTTTAGTTCACTCTTCTTTTGAGCAGCTCGTTCGCTTAAATCAAGACCACTAGCTTCATCTATCAGCTGACCAAATGCTTCTGTTACCACCGTAACTTTACCCGGTCCCAAAATAATTTGAAGCGTCTCTTCTTCTACGACTCCTAATACACCTTCCGTACGCTTAATAGTGTCTAAGTTTACTAGACTGGCATCTATTACTTTTACTCTTAAACGCGTCATACAATGAGTATATTCGTTAATATTACTAGCGCCTCCGAGATTTTCTAATATTGATTTTGCTAACACTTTATTTTCTGTTGACATGCTAGCTCCCCCTTTGTTTTACTGTTTCTCCAAAGTTTTGATGTATAGAACCTTACTTTTGTTTATCTTTTAAGAATTGAATTGCTTCTCTTGTACGATCTATATATCCAACAGTTTCATCATATTTCGTACTTGCCATGGCCAAAAACAGTGTATCAATGACGTAAAGCTGAGCCAACCTTGATGAAGTAGCTGCACTTCGAAACGGCGCTTCTCTTGTATAGGAAGTATGAAGTGAAATATCTGTTAGAGCTGATACTGACGATAACCCTTGCTTTGTTAAGCTAATGGTTGTTAAACCTCGCTTTTTTGCTAAGGATAAAATATTAATAACCTCAGATGTTTCTCCTGAAAAAGAAATCCCTACGACAACATCATCAGCTCCTGCATTTGCAATTAAAGTCGCTACCATATGCACATCAGTAAAGGCTGTCGCTCCCTTATTCACTCGTAAAAACTTCTGCTGCGCATCCATGGCAATGATGTGAGAAGCTCCAACACCAAAAAAGTGTATGGTTCTTGCCTTGCTTAAAGCGCTAACGGCTCTTTCAATTTCTTCGTGCTGTAATAGCTCAGAAGTATCACTAATGCTTTGAACGCTATTAATTGTTGTTTTTTTTACAATAGATTGTATCGTATCGTGAGGTGTAATATCACGATATCCTTGCTCCACTTTTGTGCTTAAATCTCCTGCTATCCGAACCTTTAAATCTTGAAACCCCTTTACACCCAACGATTTACAAAGGCGAATAACAGCAGCTCCGCTAGCACCTGCTAATGAACCTAATTCACCAGCTGTGTAATCCATCACGGCTTCAGGTTGAGCTAAAATATATTCTGCGATTTTCTTCTCAGAAGCAGGTAGCTGTGGAAGTAGAGCGTGAATGATTCTTAATCCGCCTGTCGCCATTTTTCTCTCTCCTTTTCACTTGCTGTGCTCGATTGCTTTTCTAACGTACCCATCATTTTTTTCTAGGAGAGTTCGTGCTTCTTCAACTGTTGTTTGCGTTTTAATCATAACAATAGCTGTCTTCACTTCATTATTAGCCTCTTCTAGCGCTTTTTTCGCTTCTTCATATGGTGCTGCTGTTACTTTTTCGATAATTCCAACTGCTCGTTCTTTTAACTTGTAATTACTTACATTTACGTCAACCATTAAATTTCCATATGCTTTTCCGAGTTTAATCATAGAAGCCGTTGAAATCATATTTAAAATCATTTTATGAGCTGTTGCAGACTTTAAACGTGTTGATCCTGTTAAAATTTCAGGGCCTACAATTACTTCTATTGCTCGATCCGCCACTTGCGAAATAGCTGCATTTTCATTACACGATAAGGCAATGGCTTTCGCTCCAATGCTTTTCGCATACCGCAAAGCTCCAATTACATACGGGGTTCTTCCACTAGCAGCGATTCCAATAACCGTATCAGCGCTTGTTAATTCAATTCTTTGTAGATCCTGCACACCGCCTTCTTCACTATCTTCTGCTCCTTCAGCCGCTTTTGTAAATGCACCTGCTCCTCCAGCCATAATTCCTTGTACAGCGGATGGATGCGTACTAAAAGTAGGAGGACACTCAACAGCATCTAGAACACCTAATCGACCACTTGTACCAGCGCCGATATAAATGAGTCTACCACCGGCTTTTAAAGACTGGACGACATATTCAACGGTTGCTTCGATATCTGGTAAAACTGCATTAACAGCTACAGCTACTTTTTGATCTTCTTCGTTCATAATACGTAAAATATCAGCTGTATTTTCAGCATCGATATTCATTGTGCGTTCGTTGCGAGATTCTGTTGTTAGTATTGTTAGGTTTCTGTCCATGACTTTTCCTCCTGTAAAACAGTTAAATTTACATTCATTATAATTTCATTAAAATAAAATTTCAATAACTAATTAAACTTATTAAAATAAAATTTCAAATAGAACTTTTTCTTTTCTACGTGAAAAAAAACATGCGCTGATTAACAATCTGCACATGCTTCTAAGCACCGATTTATTTTCCCCCTGTATATGAACTGTAATCTTGAAATCTACACGCTTTGGAAAGTAGTTTTTGAGCTTAATTGTTTCATATAAAACCCCGTCATAAATAAAGCGTTCACGTAAAATTTCAATTGATTCACGCCATAAGATAAGGTTTTCTTCATTTTCTATATGGGGATTGGTTAATCGAATAGTTGCCATATAATTTTCATCAGCATCTGAAGCTAATAGAATTGGATCCTCACCATTTATCTTTATGTTAAGTCCACTCAAAAAGCGAGTGTCCTTCGTATACAAACCTAAACCGTACTGATGGTTTTTAGTTATATTTCCCATTTGGTCTGTTAACAGAAATAAATCATTTTCTTTAATTACACGATAATCCATTACTACTCCTCCTATTTACCAAAACGTTTTGGATTTACTTCACAAGGAAAATCCGAAACGTTTCGGATTTTCCCTGTATTAAAAACCACTTATTCGTGGCTTTTAGCTGTCGTTTCTCTAATAATAAGTTCTGTTTCTAAATATCGCTCCATATTTGTAGAACGATTCTCTAATATCTCAATCAATAAATCTGCGGCTTCATATCCTATCTGATACACTTCTTGCCCTACTGTTGTAAGTTGAGGTGATGAGTAAGCAGCAAGCACAATATTATCGTAGCCCACGATAGAAATCTGATCAGGTACACTTCGCCCTAAACGCTTACAAGCCTTTAATGCACCTAATGCCATCAAATCACTTGCACAAAAAAGAGATGTGATTTCTTCGTTAGTTTTTAATAGCTCATACGCTTGTTGTTCTGCAACAGCTTCTTCAAACTCCCCGTTTACAACCCAATTTTCACGTATATCAATACCATGCTCTTCCAACGTGTCTAGATACCCTCTAAGCCTTTCTTGACTCACAAACGCATCCTCACTTCCGTTTACCATTCCGATGTGCACATGTCCTAATTGCACTAAATGTTCAACTGCTTTCTTAGCCCCTAGCTTGTTATCTGTTGTCACATAACCAACTAAATTGGAACGAATCGGGATATCGACAAGGACACAGGGAATGTTGCTTTCAAGCACTTCCGTTAGATACGGATCATCCTTTTTAATTCCTTGAATGATTGCCCCATCCACTCTTCTTTCTTTGCAAAGCTGCGTATACGTTTTTTCGCGTTGTTTTGTTGTATTGGTATTAAATAAAATTAAATCATAGCCTAAAAGAGAGGCTCTTTCATTTACTCCACATAAAACTTCAAACGTAAAATTATCTTTGACACTTTCTCGACTAATTCCTGAAACAAGTAGACCGATTGTCTTCGACTTTTGCATGACCAAACCACGAGCTAAAGTGTTTGGGCTATAATTCAGCTTCTTAGCTACATTTATAATCTTTTGCCTAGTCTTTTCATTCACATCGGAATACCCATTTAATGCACGAGATACCGTCGTAATAGAGACGCCTGCAACTTTCGCAATATCTTTTATAGTTGTCAATTACACTTCCTCCAAAACGTTTCGGATAACTTATGAAAATATTGTAACGCTTTCAAAATGATTTTTCAAGACAAAAAAACACCTAAATCAAATTAATCTATTTTAGGTGCTGTTTTTGTACAAAGTGGTAGCTCAATTGAAAAGCATGTTCCTTTTCCTTTTTCACTCTTCACGTGAACCTTCCCCTGCATATAGTGAATAATGCGGAAAGAAACCATTGTTCCTAGGCCCGTTCCTTTTTCCTTGGTTGTAAAATAAGGTTCGCCTAACCGGCTAATCTGCTCACTCGTCATTCCACACCCCGTATCATGAATCTCTACCGTAACTGTTTCTCCGCTTTTTTTCAGCTTTACTTCGAGCTTCCCTCCATTAGGCATTGCTTCAATACTATTTTTGACTAAGTTAATAAAACACTGCTGAAGCTTCTTTCGTTCTCCACACACCTTAGCTTGCCCATGCAAAAGAGAGGGAGGCGGTAAAACGACACCGTTCATATTTGCAAGTGGTTTCATAATTTGTAAAACATGTTGAATTTCTACTCCTACATCTACTTGTTCCGGTCGCTCAGGGGCTGAATTTGCAAAGAGTAAGTAATCATCAATAATATCCTTCGCACGATCAAGTTCATCAATTGCAATTGATAAATACCGCTTTTTTATGGGATTTTGTTCATCTTCCCCTAGCATTTGCATAAAACCTCGACTAGCAGTTAATGGATTGCGCACTTCATGTGAAATACTTGCAGCTAGGTGACTGACGACTTCTAGTTTTTCAGCTTTCACCAATCGTTTAAGAATTGATAGATTGGTTCGAATAGCTTCCCATAGAACCGTAATAACTAGCGTACCAATTACATCTAAGCAAACAAATTCAATCCACAAAAAAGTTGGCAGCGCAATATCAAAAACAAAAATCGAGACTCCCATAGCCAAAAGTGCACCTACGAAACTTATTAATGTACTTGCTATGATTCTTTGTTGCAAAGACATGGCTAAATATTTCTTCGCAATTATGAATAATGGGATACTTAAAATTGGTAAAGATATTAACGTAACGTAAAATCCTACTCCGCCTATTAAAAAACGTATGGTTAAAATCAATACCAAAAGAAAGGTTCCAAATCCCGCTCCCCCATACAGTGTTCCTAAGATATATGGGATACGTCGAAGGTCAATATTATATCTATCAGGGACAATAACGGCATCAACAGGAAAAAGCATGCATAACAAGATAGAAAGGATTGGAAATATTGCTATCGTCCAATTTTTCAACCAATCTATTTGTTTTGCATACTTTAATAAATAGTACATTTGAACTAAAAATAATGGTAATAATATAAATAAAAAGTTAATTAACAAATCTTTTGTGAAAAAGCTCATTCATTCACCGGTCTTTCAACATATTCTTCAACTAGCTCTGCTTATCTACTTGTTAGAATACTGCATTCTCACCTTTTTTTAAATAGCTTTTTCACAATTTGTTACAAATTTGGTTGAATTATTGCGATATTTGATTCACTCTATGGCGAGCGGTTTCATATTCCTCTATCATTTGATTAAAAAGTTCTTGTACAGTTGGAATAGTTGAAATTAAGCCAATAACTTGTCCGGCCCAGCCGAATCCTTCTTTTTCATTGTTTTCGTATATATAACGGCAGTTAGCTTTTCCACTAATTACGTCTTGTAATTCTTCGTACCGATCTCCCATATGTTCACGTTCTACAATAGAAAGCGTATAATCTGACTTTAATACGCGCCCGGGTGCACCCAAAGAACGCTTGATAACAATCGTGTCTCTTTCGGTCCCTTCAACAATTGCTTGTTTGTAACGTTCGCCTGCGTGTACACATTCCTTTGTAGCAATAAATCTTGTTCCCATTTCAATTCCCTCTGCTCCGAGAGCAAATGCTGCTAAAAGACCTTGGCCGTTTCCTATTCCCCCACTGGCTAATACAGGAATGGACACTGCTTGAGCTACTCTAGGAATCAGTACCATCGTTCCTAAATCATCTCTTCCAATATGCCCACCAGCTTCTTGACCAACAGCCATAACCGCATCTGCACCTAGCTCTTCTGCTTTTTGTGCTTGCCTTACGTTAGAGACAAGCACCAACGTTTTAATACTAGTGCCCTTTAACTTTTCAATAATTGGCGCTGGATTCGCTCCTGTAATAGAAACAACCGGTACTTGTTCAGTAATTGCTACTTCTAAAAGTTCTTCATAAGAAGTGCCGGTTTGCCCTCCAACAGCAAAGTTAACACCAATAGGAAAAGAAGTAAGCGCCTTAACCTTATGAATTTCACGGGTAAGGTTTTCTTTTGTCTTTAAAGTCATAGCCGTAATTTGTCCAAGTCCACCTGCGTTTGATACAGCTGCGGCTAGCTCACTATAAGCTAGATAAGCAAGGCCGCCTTGAACGATTGGATAGCGAATTCCTAGTAACTCCGTAACACGTGTTTTCATTAATTGTTCTCCCCTTTCACACCAAACCTATCTTTCATTATGCCAAAAAGTTCCTAGTACCTCTACTATATTCTCCCTTTCTTCTATGTCTTTCGTGAAGCTAAATATATATTAGAATAAAAGTGGAAATCAACATGGAAAGAAGGCATACTTCAAATGCATATTTCAATTATTTTAACAATGCTAGCTGTTGGGCTTATTCTAGGCTTTGTAGGAGCAGGAGGTTCTGGATCTATTATCTCTCTTTTAACATTATTTTTTAATGTTCCCGTTCATATCGCTTTAGCCACTGCTCTAGCAGCAATGATTTTCTCTTCTCTTTCAATTGCTATCAGCCACTATCGTGAAGGAAACGTTTCACTTAAATCAGGCATTATTGTTGGGATTGTAGGGGCTTTAGGAGCATGGCTCGGCTCGCACTTTTCAAGCTTTATACCAGAGGAACAGGTTATTATCAACAGGGCTTCTTAGATATTCAATTATTATTTGAGGTAGTTGTAGGAACAATGGTAGGTTCATATATCGGTGCCAAGTTTACAAAACGCGTACCAACACCCGTGTTAAAAACATCTCTTGTTGCTTTACCTATTTTTTCAGGCTTTTTGCTTATTATATAAAAAAGCGCATTCCCATGCGCTTTTTTAGTTTATTGAACAACTAGCTTTATTTGATTTTGTGAAGGATCTTTTGTAAAGATAGCTTGATCTTCTTTACTAATTACTGCGCCTATGTGTTTCAAACGATCCACCACTACCTCTCGCTTTTCTTCATCTGGAAACTCAATTGTAAAATACTTCATTCCAGGACTTTTTTCAGACGGTGCATTCGCGCCTCTTCCGTTCCAAATATTCACTCCAATATGGTGATGATATCGTCCTGTAGACATAAACAATGCTTGGTTAGGGAAACTGCTAACGACATCAAACCCTAACTTTTCATAAAACGCTCTCGTTTCTTCTAAGTCAGCGACGTGCAAATGAATATGCCCCATTACTGTATGAGCCGGTAACCCTTCCCACTTTTCATTTGTTGCTTCTGCTAAAACAGCTTGAGCATCAAGGGGAAGCGTAGCCATTTTAACTTCATCATCATTCCACTCCCAATTAGCATCAGATCGATCTCGATATATTTCAATTCCGTTCCCATCAGGATCAGCTAAGTATATCGCTTCACTAACTAAGTGATCCGAAGCCCCCTGCACTGGATACCCTGTTTTAACTAAATGACGAATAATCTCACCTAAGGCTGCACGTGATGGTAATAATAAGGCAAAATGATAAAGACCGGTTTTACGTTCCTGCTTTGGTTCTGGACTAGAAAGCTGCTCTAATGTAACGAGAGGTGTTTTTCCGTCTGCTGTTAATACGGCTTTCATACTGGATTTTGTTAGAACTTGAAAACCTAGCACTTCTTCATAGAAACGCAGCGATTTTAAAATATTATTTACACGAAGCGCAACCTGACTAACGAATGTATGAGGCTTTTGATGAAATGACATTTCTTTCTCTCCTTCTTTTTCATATAAAATGGAATCCCAAATATTTATTTTATATAATTAACTTACTTTATGTAAGTAAATTATATTTATATCAGACAAATTCGTCAAGTCGTTTTATTCCTTTACTTTAGTAATAAACTACTTTATTACTTCATTAGCACAGACTCTTGAGAATCGTCATAAAGACATGATTTAATCAATGTCAGGAGGGGTGACTATGACATTATCTTGGATTTTATCTTACATAGTTGTTTCATTAACAATTGTATTAATTCCCGGTCAAGACATGCTATTTGTTTTGACTCAAAGCTTAACCTCAGGTGTTAAAGCAGGAATGAAAACAGTACTAGGTTCCATTACCGGTACTTTCATTCATACGCTCTTGGCAGCTGGAGGGCTATCTATTATTTTTCAGCAGTCCGTATTAGCATTTAATATTTTAAAAATTGTTGGCGTGCTTTATCTTTTATTTTTAGCTATTCAGTCATTTCGTTCTAAAACTGAGCCTTTATCTTTAACTTCCACTCAGATGAATACAGCGCAATTTTTCAAAAAAGGTTTTTTTACCAATCTGTCTAATCCAAAGGTAGCTATATTCTTCATTACATTTCTACCTCAGTTTGTGAACCCATCATTAGGTCATGTAGGCCTACAGATGTTCTCTTTCGGCATGATTTTCATTTTAGAAACGTTAGTTGTCTTTTCTCTTGTAGTACTTTTCGCTTCTTACCTTGGAAAGCGTGCAAAAAACAACCGTCACGTGCAGTTATCACTAAAGTATATACAAGGTACAGTATTTGGCATTTTAGGTTTGAAATTATTATTTACAGATCACTAATGGAAGCCTGTTTATACAGAGCTTCTTTTTTCATTCATATTAACTCTTTTTTTATACATACTAAGTGAAAAGCCTAAGAAAGTAAGGAGTTTTACAATGGATTTATTAAAAGATTCCCTCATTCTATTGACTAGAATTGTTACTATTTTACCTCTCGTGCTTATTATGACGCTGTTTATGGGCAGACGCTCAATCGGCGAGCTTCCCATCTTTGACTTTCTTATTTTAATGTCTCTTGGCGCTGTTGTAGGAGCAGATATTGCTGACCCAAAAGTTGAACATATCCATACAGCGATCGCAATTGTTATGATTGCCATTTTCCAGAAAATTATTGCTTACTTTAAGATTCACTCGCGCTCATTTGGAAAAATATTACATTTGAACCAATTGTTGTCATTAAAGATGGTGCATTTTTAATTGAGAATCTTAAGCGCATTCGATACTCAATTGATAATATTTTATATATGCTTCGCCAAAGTAACGTCTTTGATATCAGTGTTGTTAAAATCGCTGTTATTGAATCCAACGGGCAATTAACCGTTCAAAAAAAAGCGTCCAAAGAATTTTTGACGCGTGATGATTTGCAAATTGCAAATAACCAATTAGATCTTGCTTATCCCTTAATTATTGAAGGAAAGATATACGAGGAAGTATTAACTTACTGCAACCAGACAAAAGAATGGTTATTAAGCGAGTTAAAAACACGAGATATTGAAAATCTCTCTGATATTTTCTTTGCTTCACTGACTGATGAGGGTAAACTACATGTATCACTATATTCACCAATAAATCCGGCCCCGCCGCTACATCATTAAAAGATTTGCTTATTTTATTTACTAAAATAAGTACATAGTAAAGTCCTTCATGATAAGCTTTATTTAAAAATATTTCTGAATAAATGTACAGCATGGACTTTTATAGCTTTAACCGTGAAGTTATGCTATTTTAGTAGATACAAGATTGTTTGCGTATTAGGAGGTTTATATGGACTTTGTTGACTCACTATCATCTGTTGATGGTTGGAAAAATATTGGTTTAGCAGTTGGGATTTTTTTAATTTTCCTTGTGCTGCGTAAACTGTTTACAACTTATTTATTTAAATTTATTATCGGGTTTGTTAAGAATAAAAAAATTGACCTTATCACAAGTATTTTAGAAGCATTTGAAAAGCCAATGAGGTGGATTTTTGTAATCATTGGTATTCAGCTTGCGCTCCCTTATCTACCGTTTGAACTTTTAACGGCTGAGCGTGAAAGCCAGATTATACGTTCTGCTTTTATTATTCTCGCAGGGTGGGGACTTTACAACCTAGCGGATTCAACGGCTCTCTTTTTCTCAACTTTCTCCAAAAATTTTGATGTTCAAGTAGACCGTATTGTTATTCCATTTGTTGAGAAATTTATTCGCATTATCGTTGTCGTTTTATCTGCTTCCATTATTGGTGAAGAATGGGGCTTCAACGTTAATGGATTCGTAGCCGGCTTAGGACTCGGAGGGCTAGCCTTTGCCCTTGCAGCTAAAGATACGGTTAGCAACCTTTTTGGCGGAGTTGTTATTATTACAGAAAAGCCTTTTACAATTGGAGATTGGATTAAAACACCAAGCGTTGAAGGCGTGGTTGAAGATATTACATTTCGAAGCACAAAGGTGCGAACGTTTGCTCAAGCGCTTGTAACAGTTCCCAATGCAACCCTATCAAATGAGCCTATTGTAAACTGGGCTAAAATGGGGAAACGTCAAATATCATTTCATTTAGGATTGAATTATAATACACCTAAAGAAAAGCTGGAAACCTCAGTTGAGCGGATTAAGCAAATGCTGATGGAAGATGAAGATATTCATAAGGAAACGATTATTGTTAATTTTGAAACCTTTAACGAATCGAGCCTTGATGTTCTGCTATACTTCTTTTCTAACACAACGGCTTATGCTGACTATTTAGAGGTAAAAGAAAAAATAAACTTTAAAATTATGGACATTTTACAAGAAGAAGGAGTTGACTTTGCTTTTCCAACTCGTGCTCTTGTAGTGCAACAATCTGAAGATATCATTAAACAAGATACAAATATATTAGAAAGATCTCGCGGATAAAAAAGAGTTTGGGACATAACAAAATGATTGCTTCCAAGAGACGAACAATAGCTGTTCCAATCTTTTTGGTTTGTCTGAACACGTTCGTTCCATTGCGCTACGGCCACTCGCTTTCCGCGGGGAGGAACCTGAGCTTCCTCGCTGCGCTGCGGGATCTCCGTTTTCCCTCTCTTTCCCGCAGGAGTCGAGTGTCCTACGCTCCATTCCACCCTGTTTCCAACATTGTTTTCACAATCAACCAAAAAACCTGAACGATTAAAAGTGAGAAACTCTCAATCGTTCAGGTTTATCATTGGCTGAATTACTTATGTCCCAGCCTCTTTCTCCTTTCTATTTTATTTTGAGATAAACATTTGTGTCCAATAATGTCCGTAGCTTCCGCCTTTAACATAACCTACTCCAATTTCTGTAAAGCTACTGGATAAAATATTTTTTCTGTGCCCTTCGCTGTTCATCCATGACTTCACAACGGCTTCTGGTGTCGCTGGTCCAGCAGCAATGTTTTCACCTGCTGTTTTATAGGAAATACCAAAGTTTTTCAGCATAGTAAAAGGACTTCCGTATGTAGGAGAAGTATGGCTAAAGTAGTTTTTATCAATCATATCTTGAGATTTATAGCGAGCTACTCGCGCTACTTCCCAATTAGATTTCAACGGTTTTACCCCTACTTTTGCGCGCTCTTCGTTCACAAGTTTTACAACCTGCTCTTCAAATGATTGAACCGTAGTATTTACGCTTGGCACATTGATTTTTTGACCAGGATAGATTACATTGTGGTTCGAAATACTTGGGTTTGCATCAATAATTTCTTGAACACCTACCTGGTATTTCACTGCAATTTTCCACATAGTATCTCCTGATTGAACAGTATGTACTGTAGATGCTTGAGCAGTATGATCTAATCCAAAAACAAGAGTGACAGACAACATTGTAATTGATGAGAATTTTAATAAAGTTTTCATAATCATATTAAAGCAAATTTTTTGACAGATTAATAGCGGTAATAATCACCTATACTACTAATTTTAGAGAATAGTTTATACTAAAAAAGTTTGGGACATAACAAAATGATTGCTTCTAAGAGACGAACAATAGCTGTTCCAATCTTTTTGGTTTGTCTGAACGCTTCCTCGCTGCGCTGCGGGATCTCCGTTTTCCCTCTCTTTCCCGCAGGAGTCGAGTGTCCTACGCTCCATTCCACCCTGTCTCCAACATTGTTTTCACAATCAACCAAAAAACCTGAACGATTAAAAGTGAGAAACTCTCAATCGGTCAGGTTTATCATTGGCTGAATTACTTATGTCCCAGCCTCTTTATGAAGATAGCGCCTGTGAAGGATCGACTTCAGGGATTGGCATTGGTTCTGAAACAACTTCGGTTACCTGACGTCGCTTGATGACTTCCACGTATTGAATATGATGATTTTCCATTGCCTTCACTTTAAAATCATACTGTTCAAACGCAATAATATCCTGTTGCTTTACATCATATTTTTCTGTTAATACCCAGCCACCGATCGTATCGATTTCTGTATCATCAATTTGAATGCCAAGCAGCTCATTAATTTGACTTACAAGCACTTTACCATCCACAATGTAATGATACTCTTTCACCTTTTGAATGAGAGGCTTTTCATCCGTATCAAATTCATCACGAATTTCACCAACGATTTCTTCTAAAATATCTTCAATTGTTACAATACCAGCTGTACCACCATATTCATCAACTAAAATCGCCATTTGAATGCGTTCACGCTGCATTTTTAGCAGTAGATCGTGAATAGAGACCGTTTCAACCACTTGAATAATTGGACGAATATAATCTTTTAAATGAATTGACTGCACATCTTTCATAACAAGCTCAGTTAAGATTTCCTTCATGTTTAGCAAACCAACAATATGGTCTTTATCGCCATCAATAATAGGATAGCGAGTGAATCGCTCTTCTTTTGCCATATCTAAAATATATTCAATCGTATCTTCTTGATCAATTGAGACCACTTCTGTTCGTGGTACCATAATCTCTTTTGCCACTCGGTCATCAAAGTCAAAGATTTTACTGACATATTTAAATTCTGATTGATTAATTTCACCGCTTTTATAGCTTTCTGATAATAAGATGCGAAGCTCTTCTTGACTATGTGCTAATTCATGCTCTGATGCTAATTTTAGTCCAAATAAACCTGTTAGCAAGCGAGCTGAGCCATTAAGTACCCAGATGAAAGGATACATGATTTTATAAAAGAATATTAGCGGCTTTACAAATAATAGAGTCACCGCTTCAGCTTTTTGAATAGCAAACGTTTTAGGAGCTAGCTCTCCAACTACCACATGTAGAAACGTAACGACAGCAAACGCGATAGCAACTGAAATGATGGTAGATAACCCTCCTTCAATACCAAGTTGCTCAAAAAGTGGTTCAAGCATATGAGCTACAGTAGGCTCACCTAACCACCCAAGGCCTAATGCTGTAATTGTAATTCCCAGCTGGCAAGCGGATAAATATTCATCTAGGTTGGTAATAACTTGCTTCGCAGCTTTTGCATTTTTGCTCCCTTCCACCACTAATTGATCGATTCTAGAGCTACGAATTCGAATAATTGCAAATTCTGTAGCAACGAAAAAGGCAGTTAATGCAATCAGTACCGCTAATAAAATCAAGTTAAATATGTCCAATCAAGTTCCTTAGCTCGTAATAGTACGAGTAAGGAGTCACCTCCTAAGTGATTAAAAGTTTAAAACATTTTTTATTGCTAAATAGTTATTTCTTTTTATTTTAAATGTAAAAAACTGTGTCGTCAAACCTTTTAGCCAGTGTTCTAACACGAATCTTAAGTATAAATACTTTACACCTTTTATAAAAGACACTTCTATTTTTTACTTTTCACAGGCATATAAAAGCTTACAATAACACATATCACGCCTATCAAAAAGAGAAAAATAGGCATCTCACTTAAAAATACTGTTAGGTAATCACCTGCGTTTCTTGCGTGAATGGGAACTAAACTCAATTCCATGATAAGACTAACGAATGCAATTGCGTTTAAACAAATGCCTAACAAAAACAACCCTAGTCTACTCCTGATTCCCAATAAGAACATTCCTTTCACATATTCAGCTTTTACATTTCGATAATGACAGAATTTTCACTTATTATTACAGTATGAGTTCCTTAAACTACTTATCACTGATTATTTTTATTATATGAAGAAATAAACTATTCGACATTTGGTGTGTATACAATACCTTTAAGGCAATTGCGAGTCAACTCTGAAACTTAAGCATTCTGCAAGATAAATACATCTATCAAGAATCTTTCGTTTCTTTAGCGTGACAGTTCGCTATCTTACCCAATAAATATTATGTTACCTGTAGATAATTTGCAGTTACGCTATCAATACACAAAAAAAGCTGCATCATTTATAAACGCAGCTTTTTCCAATTTTACTACAACGAAAAGAAAGATCTAATTGGATTCTTATGTAAAATTAAGAAACAACTCTTATTCTTCAGTTAGCGCCCCAAATATCTTGAGCAATTTTAATGACGTGACTAATTTTATTCCATTGCTCTTCTTCTGTTAGTTCGTTTCCTTCTTCCGTACTTGCAAACCCGCATTGTGGACTCAGTGACAAGTTTTCTAGAGGAATAGATGCACTCGCTTCTTTAACTCTTTGTTTAATGACCTCTGCATCTTCTAATGTAGGAAATTTAGATGTTACTAGTCCTAATACAACTGTTTGGTTGTTACGTGTAAAACTTTTTAATGGCTCAAAATCTCCTGAACGATTATCATCATATTCAAGGAAAAGCCCATCTACATGCAAGTTAGCAAAAATTGCGTCTGAAATAGTATCGTAGCCACCACTGGTAATATACGTAGATCTAAAGTTTCCACGACAAATGTGCATCGTAATGACCATATCCTCCGGCTTTTTAGAAATCGCATCGTTTAAGCAGTTGACTCTCGTATCAATAATATCTTTTACATCCATACCCAGCTTCTCAACAACTGCATCTATACGTTCTTCAGAAACAAAATCAATCCATGAAGTATCATCTAACTGTAAGTAGCGGCAGCCTGCATCATAAAAAGCTTGAATTGCTTTTTGATAAGCAACTACCGTGTCATGATAAAACTGTTCTCTATCCCCATTGTAGTAAGTATCCTCTTGAATTCGAGTGAATAACATGTTGGGACTTGGAATAGCAAACTTAGCAACTTGGCTTCCATCACCATATTGTTCAACAGCTTCTTTTAAAAATGTAAAATGTTCCAGCATATAATGATGGTTGAAATCTACTTTACCAACTACCTTGATTGCTTTATTTTTTGTTTTGGCACCTTTAAATTGACTAATATACTCCGTTTCAAACTCTTCTACACCATCTAGACCTGATAAGAAATCTAAGTGCCACCATGCACGTCTAAATTCTCCGTCAGTGATAGATTTAAGTCCCACTTCGATTTGTTTTTGGACAAGCTTTTCAATCTCCTGGTCCTCTACAGATTTTAAAGTCGTTTTACTGATCTGACCATTTGTATAGGCTTCTCTTGCTTCTTTGAGAGGAGTTGTTCTTAAAAAGCTCCCTACATGATCAGCTTTAAATGGAGCTTTCACTAATGTCTTTGTCATGGTTCTATTCCCTCTTTCTGTTCAAAATAAAAAACCTCTTCTTAAAGATAAGAAGAGGTTAATAGTCGTTATTGGTTCTTCTCCTATCTTCAAGCAAATTGCTACTGGAATTGGCACAGTACTTTAACAGTCTGTTGCCGAGGCTTCACAGGGCCAGTCCCTCCGCCTCTCGAGATAAGAATATTCAATTAATTAACTAGGGAAAATATTACACCTACTTTCTTAGTCTGTCAACAAGGAATTTGAAAAATCAGAAATAAAAAATTTTTTATTCAGTATTCAGAAGTGGTTCATATCCTTTTGAGTTCATGAAAGATAGACCGTGGTCAAACATATCGCGTCACTTTAGTTGTCTACATCTATATAATATATGTTATAATCATGTGACCTAGGTTTTAAATAAGGAGGAACCTCACAAAGATGTTAGTTAAAGGATTACAACTATTAAAATATGCCTTTTTAATCGGAGCTGTGGTATACGGAATAATCGCTTTTCAGAACAGTGATTCTACCAACTATATTGCTTATTTACCATACATTCAATTAATGCTAAGTTTATTTTTATTTATTGAAGCTGTTTTGACGTTTAAAGAAAGCAAGTTGCATTCAGCGTTTTTTCTGGTCATTTCTGTGTTCTGCTTCGCTATCTATTTTGAAGTTTAAAAAAAGCACGCTGCCCGTAGCGTGCTTTTTCACTTCCCACTCTTTAAAGCCGTTACAACTTCACCGATTGGGAGGTGTATTTGATTATCAAACACATAATCATAGTAAGTTGGCTCTTTATTAATAATGACCATTGGTACCTGACCATGTTTTCTAACTAATAAAGGAATTTGATTAATGGGTGTTACCTGCAAAGATGAACCCATGACAATAAATAAATCACTTTGTAAAGCTGCCTCTACAGCTTCTTCAAACCAGTGAATTGAATCTCCAAATAAAACTACATTGGGCTTTAGTGCCTCTTCACACGACGTACAGCTCGGTAATTCAACTTTGGTTAGAAAATTTAACCCAAACTCACTTCCACATTTTTGACAATGTGCTCGCTTAATTGTTCCGTGAATTTCATATACATTCGTGCTTCCTGCTTTCTGATGCAAGCCGTCAATATTTTGTGTAATCACATGCACGGTCTTTTCTTCTTCTAATTCTGCTATAAAGTAATGACCTAAGTTAGGTTCATATTCATCAAGCAGCTTCACACGAAAAATCTCTTTAAATAGCTCCCAAAAAAGTACCGGATTGTTCTGATAAAAAGAAGTGGAAATCACATCTGAAAATTCTAGGTTTTTTCGATACAATCCGTTTTGCGAGCGAAAATCAGGTATGCCCGACTCTGTACTTATTCCAGCTCCCGTAAAGACACAAATCCGACTTGCCTCTCCAATTCGTTTCTTTAACTCTTCAACTTGCATATTCATTGGCGCTCTCTCCTACTTTACAATCAATACGGGTATCTTCACATGTTGAGCAATTTTATGGCTCACGCTCCCCAAAAACATTTCTTTTACTGGATTTAAGCCTCGGCTTCCAACTACTACAACATCAAAGCGATTGTTGTTAGCAAATTGAATAATTGTTTTAGCAGCATCTCCATGAATAAACGTAATTTCATACTCTATATCAGATTTCTCTAAAACTTCTTGTGTTGTTTGGATACGCTTTTCTCTTGCTTCATCTTTTCCAAGCGTGTTTAACCTACTATCTCCTTCTACTGCATATATCACTTGAACAAAGCTTCGATCAGTTAATCTTGCTAAAGCAACCGCTTTTTCAGCTGCTCTAGCAGCGTGTTCAGACCCATCTGAAGCTAATAAAATTCGCTTAAACATGTCCTTCACTCCTTTTCTATCAATTATAACAGCTCTACTATTTTTTATTCCATTGAAGAAAGCGATATAAAAATTAAATTTTCTAAAAATATTTACGCTTTTGTGTTATACTAATAAACAGAAATGCTATACTAAATAAAAGGAATGATGGCATTATGGGGTTTGAGCTGATATGTACCTTTTGCAAAGGGCTTGGGAAAGTAATGATTATTCCTGGCATATTCTACACAAAAAAGTGTAAGCATTGTGAAGGTACTGGTTTGAAACTAAAAAAAGACGAAACTCCTCTATAAGAAGTCTCGCCTTTATATCGTTTAGATTGATAATTCTTTTGATAGTTGATACATACGCTCATCAATATGATGAGGTTCACCTAGGATTTCCATAATATTATAATCAACAATTTCATTTTTACGGATACCGATTGCACGCCCGCCTTTACCTTCCATTAATAACTCAACGGCGCGGCCACCAAAACGACTTCCTAACACGCGATCTTGTGCTGTTGGTGATCCACCACGCTGAATGTGCCCTAGAACCGTAACGCGAGTTTCAATTCCAGCAGCTTCTTCAAGCTGTTTTGCTACTTCGTTTCCTGTAGCTACACCTTCAGCAACAACGATAATACTATGTTTCTTACCACGCTCTTGGCCTTTCTTTAAACGATCTACCATCTCTTGGAACTCATCTTTCGCTTCAGGAATTAAGATTGTTTCAGCTCCTCCAGCTAGCCCTGACCATAGAGCAATATCTCCAGCATTACGTCCCATTACTTCAATAATAAAAGAACGTTCATGTGAAGTAGCCGTATCGCGAATTTTATCAATTGCATCGATAACAGTATGTAAAGCTGTATCGAAACCTAGAGTAAAGTCTGTTCCTGGAATGTCATTATCGATTGTTCCTGGAATACCTACACATGGAAAACCAAGCTCAGTTAGCTTAACAGCTCCCATATAAGATCCATCTCCACCGATTACAACCAAACCTTCAATACCATGCTTCTTTAGGTTTTCAATACCTTTACGGCGTCCCTCTTCTGTTTTAAACTCTGGACATCTTGCAGAATATAACATTGTTCCACCGCGTTGAATGATATCACCAACATCACCAACTTCAAGCTTTCGAATATTCCCTTCAATTAACCCTTGATATCCTTGATAAATACCGTAAACTTCCATTCCTTCATGAATCGCTTTACGCACAACAGCACGAACCGCAGGATTCATTCCTGGAGAATCACCGCCGCTTGTTAATACACCTATTCTTTTCATTACTTTTCACCTCATCAAAAGTCAAATCAATTGACACTGTATTCTATTTTTACATTCTACATGACTACAAAGTATTTGTGTAGTAATTCACAACAGATTTCTATTATTATTTTTAAATGTCCTTACATTTTCATATGTTTTAGTTATTAACAGCTAAATATTCAATTTTTTTCTATTTCTCAAAATCAAAACACATCATTCTGCTCACTCTAATTTTCATTTTTTTCATATTTTGTAATGAAAATGTAACGTTTCCATCTGTCGAAAGGTGTTATGATTATTTTACGAAAATTGACGAAAAATTGATGGAGGCCCATTATGAAGAAATTTGTGGCGGTTTTTACCCTCGCTAGCTTTTTATTTGCTAGCCCTTTAGTCAGCCAAGCTGCGCTAGGTGATCAAACATTAAAGCAAGGAATGAGAAATCAGGATGTTCAGCAATTACAGCAGCTTTTAAAGAAAAAAGGTTATTTCACTGGCAATACAACAACTTATTTTGGACCAGCTACATCAAATGCAGTTAAATCATTTCAGCGTAAAAATGGATTGTCTGCCGATGGAGTTGTTGGAAAAAGCACATATGCAAAGCTTGGAGTAAAAACTTCTTCACAGACTTCTACATTTAATGCTTCAAAAGTTATTAATAAAGGAAAGCAGTATGTAGGGGTACCATATCGCTGGGGTGGAACAACTCCTAGAGGATTTGATTGCAGTGGCTTTATTGGTTATACATTCAAGCAGGGCGCTGGCATTACTTTACCTCGAACTGTAGCAGAGATTTATAAAAAAGGGACACGAGTTACAAGCTTACAGCCTGGGGACATTGTATTTTTCCAAACATACCAAAAAGGCGCTTCCCATGCCGGTATCTACATGGGAAACAATCAATTTTTACATAGCTCATCTTCAAAAGGTGTTTCAGTTGCTTCATTAAAAGATAGCTATTGGAGCAAGCGTTATATTGGTGCAAAAAGAATTCGTTAAATAACAAAAAGCCAACTTGCGTTGGCTTTTTTAACGGCAAAAACTATAGTATTCATTAATAATATCTAATACTGTTGGATATTCATCTACCCACGTAAAGTTTGTCTTTTCATTTTGTTCTTGTTCTGTTTCTTGTTTAATTGTAATTTGCTCCACACAAGATTTCTCCCTTTTTCTGTTATATAACATATATATTATCTATCTTTTGTTTTATAACAAAAAATCAAAAAAAGAAGACATGCTAAAAGAAGAGGGTTGAACATAACAAAACAAATTTTCAAAAAGAGGAACACTCCCTTTTCTCACCTCTTTACGTTGTCAGAACACGTTCGTTCCATTGCGCTACGGCCACTCGCTTTCCGCCCTGTTTCCAACATTGTTTTCACAATCAACAAAAAAACCTGGACGATTAAAGATGAGGAACTCTCAATCGTTCAGGTTTATCATTGGCTGAATTACTTATATCCCAGCCTCTTCTTTTAATCTGCTTGAATTTTAATATACCATGTACGGTTTCTAGGGCCATCAAATTCACAAAAATAAACCCCTTGCCACGTTCCTAATAATAAATTTCCATTCTCAATAATAAGTTGTTGCGAAGAACCAACTGTACTTGCCTTTAGATGGGCAGCTGTATTCCCTTCAAAATGCTGATCTTTTTCATCAATCCAAGGATATACCTCGTCAAATCTTCTAATCATGTCACGTTTTACATCTGGATCTGCATTTTCATTAATTGTAATACCAGCGGTCGTATGTGGACAATATACGGTGACTACTCCGCTTTTCACTTGATGCTTTTTAATTTCTGTTTCCACTTGACTTGTCAAATCAATCATCTCATCGCGATTACTCGTTTGAAGTTTAAATGAATGTAGCATGTTTTCACGTCCTTTTTCGATTAGTTAGCATAACACCTATTGAACTCGTAAAGACTAATATATATTCTTTTTTATCGTACTGTTTTTTACTACTGAACTCAATATATTACTAATAATGTAAAGGTGATGAAGACTTGCTCAATTCAACGTTTCAACGAGATACAGAGTACGTTGTTAAGACATTTCTAGAATTAGCAGGTGGTAGCAGTGACATAGCTTCAAAAAAGCTATGGATTTCATCTACTGATTTTGTTTATATTCTTTATCTACAAGGGCTTGTAGACAGCGAAAAGCTGAATCAATTAACAGAAAAAATGATTCAAACAAAAACCTCATCACCAGCCAACACGCTAGATCGTTGGGATTCCTTTATCTCAACTGTTGAAAGCAGTGAAGTTTATACGTACAAGCAAGCTCTCACTGCTTTTTTAAAGGAGAACCTTTATTATTTATTCATAATCGTACAACGGCTTTTTCTTTAAATATGACAATAGCTAAACAGCGTACGTGGAGTGAACCAACGACCGAAAAAGTTGTGCGTGGTCCAAAGGTTGCGTTAATTGAAAACTTAGAAGAAAATATCGGCATATTAAGGCAAAGAGCAAGTGATGCAAACTTAACAGTCGAAGATGTTTTCATTGGAGAAGAACGGCTTCATCGAACATCAATTGTTTTTCATAAAAAGCAATGTCAACCTCATATCGTTAATCAAGTTCGCCAAAAACTTCAAAACATTAATCTTAATAATGTTCAAGGTTCTGGAATGATTGAAGAATTTCTCGAAGAAGCTTCTTATTCTCCTTTTCCACAGGTCCAAAATACAGAAAGACCTGACCGCGTCTTAGCTGCTATTAATGAAGGCAGAGTTGCAATTTTTGTAGACGGTTCACCTTTTGCTCTATTAGTACCAACAACAATTGACATGATTATGAAATCGCCCGATGACTATTACGAAAGATGGTTGGCAGGTTCTCTCTTACGCCTTCTTCGCTATATTTCAATTTTCATTACGCTCTTTTTTCTCACCCATTTATATTAGCCTTGTTTCTTTTCATCAAGGCCTGCTTCCCGCTGAGCTTGCCATTACCATTGCAGCCACGCGAGAAGACCCACCATTTTCACCTTTTATTGAAGCGATGGTACTGGAAGTGACCATCGAATTGTTAAGAGAAGCCGGACTTCGCCTCCCAACACCTGTTGGGCAGACTGTTGGATTAGTAGGAGGGGTTGTTATTGTAGTAGGGTCACTCCTCCCTAAAACGGCTGGAGACGTTATTGCTTTTGCTGACCTTTTAAGCTGGGTTTTTTTAATTATATTTCTTGCAGTTCCATTTTTTTAGGATCAACTATGCTAATTAAGAAACGAGTGAGGAGAATATAAATAAATATTTAGCTGTCATCATGATGATAATCATATTAGCGGGTTGATCTCGACACCGAAACATTGAACAACTCTTACTCGTCATTGGCATTGGCATGGATTCCTTAGACACGGTGAAAGAAAAGACGTCTCAGCATAACCTTATGCTCACTCATCAAACTCTTATATCTCCAGACCGTGGTGGGGTATCTTCTTCCTCATCTTCACCGTATAAAAACATTGTAACAAAAGGACCCACAGTACATGAAATTACAAAGAACATTGCATTGAAGCAAGACCCTTTATTCAGTCAGCATCAGCGTATTTTAGTATTTGGTGAAACAGCTGGGAAGACCTTCAAAGTTAGACTCTCTAATGGATCAGCTTGCTAGGGATAATGAAATTCGCAGAAGCTGCCTTGTTTTTGTTACGAATAGCCAAGCAAAGGCTATTTTAACGATTAAAGGAATGGATACTCCACCGGTCAATGTCATTTATGATTTAGTTGAAAATAGGTATCGGACCAATAAAATTCTTCCCACCTTATCATTGGGAGAAATATGAGCTAAGTTAAAAACGGACCAAAGCTTTTTAGTACAACGTGTTTCAAAATTAGAAAAAGACATCAGGACGGTTATCTGAAGATTGGGATGCTACTGACCAAAAGCTATCTCCTTCTTTTATTAACCATATTGAAAAAAATGTAGAGAACATTATCCAATCAGATACAAACAAAATACTTAACAAGCTCCAATCTGATTATGAAGCAGATGCACCTGAATTTAGAGAGTATGTACGAATCAACCACCCTGCATTTTGGAAGAAACATCGAAAAGAATGGGATACTATTTTTTCAAACTCTACTATTGATTATCATGTTGACGTTACAATTGAAGATTTTGGAGCAAAAACAGACAGCGGCTAATTAGTCGCTGTCTTACTTTAGTTCCATAATCATGTAGCGATTGGTGTATGATTTTCGTTCAAAAGAAGCTCGCTTTTCTTCTCGATCAAAATAAAATAATTCATCTTCCTGGTATTGAAACGTATCACCTTTTTTATCCATTTCTTTAATAAACGATAGGTAATCATCGGAGTGAATTAAATACTTCTCTGGTTTATCTGAAACTTGAACTACCTTTTCATTTCCTGTTTTCATTTTTGCCATCCCCACTGCTAAGGGTATCGGATTTCCTTCTTGAAAAATAGTCTTATAAAAAATTAGCACAAATAATAAACACGTAACGCCTACGACTAGCAAAATCTGTTTTTTTATCATCCTCACCTACTTTTCATATGGTTAGCTCTATTATCAAGTGAAATTCTGCGTGAGCAAAAACGTTCTGCTATGTCATTTTTATTCAGAGTGATTGACATAGAGATATGTACGTTACTAATACGACAAATTTGTAAAAAACACCTTTCTTTTATAAGAATTTGAATGGAAATATAACAGTTGTATTACCTTTCCGTTAAATCAGGTTTGCACTTCACATTTTCAATCGACTTCATGCTACACTTGAGTCAATAAAAGGTAAAAACTTTACGAATAGATAGGGTGTTGCGTATGAACAATCTTACTTTACAATCATATTTATCTCACTTATTTCCTGATATCCAAATGAGAAAACCGCTTTTTTACAATGCACCAATAGGCATCCGATTCAAGCTAACAAACCAAAAGCGCGTGTGGGAACAAGGGTATATGAAAAATGTTTATAAACGCACATACCAAATTTTTAAAGCACTTCATGATGAAAACGATGAGCTCATCGTTGTATTTCGTTCGCCATCTTCAAAAGCTGAACTATCCTTTCTAAAGCGCACTGATATATTAATGAAAAAATTCATTCGCTCTCGCTTAAGAAAGACAAGCGTACAGCTATTATCAACTAAAAATGAGTATGCAATTGCCTGCAGGCCAACTGACTTAAAGCAAAAGCAACTACTACAATCTATTGCGAATCGCGATTTACATATCCAACCTGCGATTGAAGAGGAATGTTACATTATCAACGTAAGCAAAGGAACAATTTTTCATCTCTATGATGATCGAGCGTTGGATGTCGTATCTAATAATCAACGTTCGCTTGGTTTACTACAAGAAAAGTTTAACGAATGGATTTTAGATATGGATGCTACTGAACATTCGCCAATAAGCTAACAAAGAGTTTGGGACATAACAAAATGATTGCTTCTAAAAGACGAACACTAGCTGTTCTCATCTCTTTGGTTTGTCTCAACACGTTCGTTCCATTGCGCTACGGTCCATTCCACCCTGTTTCCAACATTGTTTTCACAATTAACAAAAAACCTGAACGATTAAAAGTTATGAACTCTCAATCGTTCAAGTATAGTAAGGACTGAACTACTTATGTCTCAGTCTCTTTATTTTATTTGCTCATTAAGCCGTTGAACCATTTGCTTTTGTTGTTCTTCAGGAGAAATAGTCGCTTTATTGTCCCCAATTTGTTCACCATATAGACCAAATTGGGCATTATTTGCTCCTTTTAACTTTACTATTTTTGTATTTTTTGATAATAAATGCTTCGTTTCAGAAATCTTATTAGGCGTTGATAAACCATCTTTGTCACCTGTTAATGATAAAATTGGATAATTTGTGTTTGAAAAGTCATTTTTGTTCATTAGATAGGCAGCCAATAAAATGAGTCCCTTTACCTTACTTTGGTGATTGTACGCATAAGAACTCGCTACAACTCCTCCTAAAGAGTGTCCTCCGATAAACCAATTATTAATAGTAGGGTGTTCCTTCATGATTTCTTCTGCCTTGTTACTTGAGAAGAAACTAACATTAAAAGGCGCATCTACTATCCCTACTAGATATCCTTGCTTTGCGATTTCCTGTTGCATAATAACCGTATGCCATTGCTTCTACTTTTGCACCTTGGTAAATAATAGAGCCACCTTTTATATCAGTATTATCATCTGGCTGAAAAAACAGGTAACCATCTCATTGTATCGCTTGCTTTGGGACACCTAAATTTTCAACTTCTTGAGAAGGCTTGTAATCAAACTGTATCCAAATGACAGAGAATGCTACCACGACAGCAAATAAAACCAAAACTCCTACCGCTAGTACTTTAAGTAATCGCTTAAACATAAAATTCCTCTTTTCTTTATACTATCGAATGGAACATGCACATACTTTACATTATCTTGTAGCAAAAATGCATCTTTATGAATGAAAATAATGGTTCTACGGAACAATAAAACAAATTAACCAGCAAAGGAATTCTGTATGAAGCATATTACTTACCAAACGCACAAGCGACATAAAGCCTATGTTAGCTTGTTTGGCATAACTCAGCTCCACCTTCGAAATCCGTATATCATTGCTTGGTGGTCGGCGGCTTTTCCTGGCTTCGGTCATCTTTTGTTATCTAAAAACATTACAGGGCTGCTCTTATTCATTTGGGAGGTTTATACAAATATTCATGCCAACATTAATGTTGCAATGGTATATTCTTTTACTGGTAGGCTAGAAGAAGCCAGAAGCATATTGGATACTCGATGGGCGCTTTTATATATCCCTGTTTATCTATTTGCCGTTTGGGATAGCTATCGCACAACCATCGACATAAACAAAGTGTACGTGCTGGCTGAACATCAAAATGAACCTTTTGATATCTTTAAAATGGGCGCTTTAGAAGTCAACTACCTTGATAAACGAAGCCCCCTAGTAGCCGTCATGTGGTCCATACTCATGCCGGGATCTGGTCAGCTTTATATTCACCGAATTATCATAGGTTTCTTCTCTTTAATTTGGGTAGTCGTATTTTTTTATCAATCACAATTTCTTCCTGCGATTCATTTTCTATTTTTAGGAGACATCCCAAGTTCAACAAGCGTTTTAAATATAGAATGGCTTTTATTTCTTCCTTCTATATATGGTTTTAGCGCCTATGATGCCTATGTTAACACCATTGAGAACACGAGTGTTGATTATCCAAAATTAGACAGACTTATCCCTTGGAATGTGACGTAGTTTTTCAAAAAAGT
>NZ_JBXDLD010000078.1:0-32978 GCF_056820425.1 Priestia sp. KCTC 13724
CTACGTATCTCTATAAGTGTTTGGGTGTGGAAGAAGGACGAGCGCATGCAACGAGTCGTGATTTTCACTCCGGATTGCTCGCTTTCCGCAGGGCTCGGTCTGAGCTTCCTCGTAAACTGCGGGATCTCAGAGCACTCGCTAGTCCTGCAGGAGTCTCGCATCTTCCGTTTCAATCACGGGCTTCTTGAGTAGGAGGGAAACTACGTATCTCTATAAGTGTTTGGGTGTGGAAGAAGGACGAGCGCACGCAACGAGTCGTGATTTTCACTTCGGATTGTTCGCTTTCCACGTGGCTCGCGCCTGCCTTCCTCGTCATTGCGTTTCTGCGGGGTTTCAAGCCGTCTTGCTAATTCCGTAGGAGTCAAACATTTCCCATTTCACTCACAGGCTACTGACATAGCTAATACACCCTTTATTATAATAATTGGTTATAAGGGGTAAGGAGGAAAAACAAAAAACCCTGCCCTCCCGTAGTGTTGGGAAAGCAGGATTTTAGTATATCTCTATATTAAGCTGATGGTTCACCTTGCGTTGATAAAGGTTTTTCTAGATCAGCTTGTGGTTCTGAGTGAGTGGCTAGTTGCGTTTCTAGTTCGGCAATTCGTTTTGTTTGTTGCTTGTTTTTACTTTTAAGCTGAGTGATTTTAACAAAGCTTAGTGAAGCAGCGACGACACCACCGAATACAGCCGATGTTAAAATAATTAAAATAAGTGGCCAGTCTTGTGAGCCAAAGACATAGTTAAATTGAACTGGCTCATTGTTGATGACAGCTAAGATAGCAATAATAAGAGCGAAAATAAGACCTAAAATGAAAAAGCTTTGTCCTTTCATTAGGTGCACATCCTTTCTGAAGATAGATAAAGGAGCAAAATTAAATTTTATACTACCTTTACATATACTTAACCTATATTATTCAACTATAAACATTTTTTATTATAATTAAGTTTTAACAAAACACAATATGCAAAAACACCCGTCCTTTGTGTAGTTTAGGATGGGTGTTTTGCTGTTAGCTGATTAGAATGCTTGTAAGCTATTTTCTTCTAACCATTGTTTACGCTCTGCTGCATCTTCAAATAATGAGTCTGCATCTGTAAATTGTGAAGCAATTACATATTCAATTGTTGTTAATGGTGCTAGAAGTAGACGCCAGTTCAATACTAGCTCACCGTTTTCCATCGTTGCATATGTATCTTGCAGTTCCTTCCACGCTACAGAGTCAGGTGCATCTGCTGCTTGTTTTTTCACTGTTTTTAGTGCTTCGCTGAATTTTTCATTTGCTCGTCCTTGGTACCATTCTGTTAAAAGGTTTTGAATTCCCTCGTTTGTTTCTTGTTCAGACCAGGATGATGGCACTGTTGCGATAAATTTAGCACGGAACGTCATCTCAGGTTGCTCCACATTATCACGAACGATGTTTAAGCGGTACTGACGACCTAAATACGAAAATTTGTCATCGTTTTCAAAAGATGACGTCTTTGCTTTAGGTGCAGCTGGCGTTTTGTTCTCAGTTTTTGCTTTTTCGGCTTTTTTAGCAGCCGGTTTTTTTGCTTCGGTTGGTTGATTACCACCGTTAAGTTGTTTTAAAATCCAAGTCGCTTTACGAGAAATAACAGAGCGAACGTTGTGCTCGTTTAAGCCTCGTGGGATAATTACGGTTACCCCTTCATTGTCACAAATTTGGACCGTAATATCGGTTTTATTTGGAACGACTTTAATTTTGTAGTCAATTGTTTGATTGCCAATTTGATACGTATACATATAGTTTTTCGTGCTCCTTTCTACAAATCTTCATTTTATAAGCAAAGGTAGAGTTTGGTCAAATGAAAGAATAATCAGAAAATTATCCAAGGATTTAATTAAAGAATTACATTACGTTTTTTTTGTTAGTTTTTACGTAAAGAAAGGAAAATATTCTCGCTTTACTATGCATAGGTTAAAAAGAGTGACAAAACTGAAAAAAAGAAAAATTTAAAAAATAATCTTGCTAAATAGGAGATATTTGGTATAATGAAATCTAATTTAAAAAGTTATCACGAGTGGACGAGAGATCTGGCTCTATGACTCCACAGCAACCTACCAACGTAAGGTGCTCCTACCAGCAAAGCATTAGCTTTGGGTGATAAGACGGGTGAAAGCTCATTTTGCATCTAAAGCAAAATGAGCTTTTTTGATTTTATTAGAAGGAGAGATACGGATGACACAAACGATTATAAAGAATCATGAAGAAGTGCTAAACGATGTATTAAATCAATTGAAGGAGATTGATGATTTTACCTGTAGAAAGCTTGAGACGTTTTACGAAATTGTAGTAAAGAGCGGAAGGGATACGTATGCCATTGGAATTGACTGCAAAGTTATTGAGGGCTACACAGAAGAAGGTTTAAAAGAAGCTTGTATAGCAAAATTAAAGCGAGTTGGATGGCTGAAAGGTACATACGCTTAAGGTTGTATTCATATCAATTGCAGTCTTGTCTATAATCATGATAAGATGCTTATCTTCTCTCTTTTCTTTTTTCGTTGAAAAGAGATGATATTTGTCGAAATTTTTACACAAAATAACCGTTACAACTTGGTTGGAATTGTGGTAAGGTATAAAACAAGAATATTCTAACAATTTTAAAAGGAGGCTGAACATGGAGCTGTTAATTGAGCACGGAAATGACGAAGGTAGCGAACAATTTATTGATCGCGTACTAGACTTCTTAGAGGACGACGAATAAAAGCCTAGAAGCTTGCTTCTGGGCTTTTATTCGTCGTAAACGTAAATGTATTGTAAAAGAGAAAAAGAGCTTATATTGAGTCAGAAAAGCATTATAAGCTTAAGGGTTATTTTATTAAAGATTGCTAAACTTTCGCCATTTCCCCCTTCACGTAATGAAATCTCATGGTATTTACTTTTTAATTTGAGGATGTGCTATTTTCGTCAATTTTATTTCCAAAGCAATAAAATTGACGAAAATGGTAATTTTTATGTTATGGATATATAGGAAATTAATTGTAATGGATGTAGAATTAAAAAGGAGGGGGAATTATATGAACGAGCTTTTTATAGCGGTGTTAGCACTTTTCTTACTATGTTTATCAGCATGTAGCAATTCACCGGAACAATTAGTGAGGGAGTTTAGTAAATATAAAGAATTAGAAGGATTAGACGTGCTGTTACAAACAACTCCACAACCTGTTGCAAACTCTTTATTAGCTTTTTATGAAACAATCGATCATAAATTTGGAGTGGTAGAATTTGATGGAGATAATAACTTAAAATCGGAAAAGAGAATTGAAAATATTACAATAAGTACACGGTGAAATTCTTAGATGATAAAGAGGAAGCAGTATACATTGAGCAAGTTGAATTTTATAATGTGACGTTAGATGAGCTTTTGAAAAAACAGTCAAGCACTGAACAAGTAGCTGAAGATAAATCAGAGAGCGAACTATATGAAGAAGAGAAAGAAGCTGATGATTTAAAAGCTCCTTCTGATCCCGGTTTCGTTGTTGGCCTCATCTTAATAGTGAGGAGCGTCTTTTTAGATGTGGGTGTGCTTTCAATTATACTGTTGGTTATCGGTTTAGGTACTATGTGGTGTTTTATGATGAAATCGTCCAGGTATTTCAAGCGATAAGAAAAGACTTTAGCCAAAAAAGCTAAAGTCTTTTCTTAGTTAAGAGCTAGTTGTTATTTCTTTGGGTGAATAGTCGAGTGCAATATGACGTTGAAGCAGAAGGAGCGCACCGAATGTTAATACAGCTCCAATTAAAAATGGATACATGCTGTTCAGTTCAAAAGCAAAGGCTCCCATCAGAGGCCCGAAAATCCTTCCTAAGCTATCCATTGATGAATTAATACCTGAAGCTGACCCATAGCCGATATTCGTTTTAAGGGTAATCAGAGCGAGTACACAAGGGCGAATAAGGGCATTGCCGGCTGTAAAGATGCAAAGGAAAACCGTTGCGTTAAATAAATTGGATGAAAATAAAATGGATGCAAATCCGACCGCTGAGACAATTAAACCAACAGCAATTAGCTTTTTCTCATTTCCTTGCTTAAATCGCTGTAAAACCCCGCCTTGAATAACAGCTTGCGTAACGCCACTGGCCATAAACATCCAGCCAATCATGGTAGGGGTTACATCAATGCGTTCGATTTGAAAAAATTGAAAAGTTGCTTCAAGGCCAGCTAGCGTAAACGTTCCAAAAAAGGAGAGTAAATATAAATACTTCATTGCGCCTTTAAAATCCGTGTTGAAATCTTGCAGCGTAGTTTTCTTTTCCTGAGAGACGCTTTCTTGCTGGAGCGATTCCGGTAATGCAAAGAAAGCATAGGTCGTCATAATTAGTGCCAATATCCCTGAAATGATAAATGGGAAAAATAAGCTCACGGACGATAACAGTCCACCTAATGCTGGTCCAAAAATAAAGCCAAGCCCGATTGTCATTCCTAAAAGGCCCATTGCTTTTGTGCGATTTTCTTCCGTGGTAATATCAGAAGCGTAAGCGAATGCACATGGAATAACCGCTCCGGCAAATAAACCTCCAAGAATACGTGATATGTACATCAGAACGAGTGAGTCATTAGCGAATGAAAAAATAAAGAAACTAGCGCTAAATCCGATTAAGCCCGTAAGAAGAACGGGTCTTCTACCTTTTCGGTCAGATAGACTTCCCCAAAATGGAGCGATCAAGAAAGATGCGATAGAATAACTTGCCATTAAGAGTCCAAGGTTAACTGAGCTAGCTCCAGTTATGCGAATGACTTCTGGCACAATCGGAATAATAATGCCGAATCCGACAAAAATCATAAACATGATAAACATAAGCGTGCCAAGCTGTTTTTTCATATGAAGCTCCTTTCAATGAAGACGTTTTCTGTATATTCAGTATACCAAATAACGAAAAGGATTCCACTTAAATCCAACGTATCTCAAATAAAAAAGAGTTTGGGACATAACAAAATGATTGCTTCTAAGAGACGAGCACTAGCTGTTCCAATCTTTTTGGTTTGTCTGAACACGTTCGTTCCATTGCGCTACGGCCACTCGCTTTCCGCGGGGAGGAACCTGAGCTTCCTCGCTGCGCTGCGGGATCTCCGTTTTCCCTCTCTTTCCCGCAGGAGTCGAGTGTCCTACGCTCCATTCCACCCTGTTTCCAACATTGTTTTCACAATCAACCAAAAAACCTGAACGATTAAAAGTGAGAAACTCTCAATCGTTCAGGTTTATCATTGGCTGAATTACTTATGTCCCAGCCTCTTTTAGTGCGGTAAAAACACAAGTTGATATAAGAATAAAACAGCAAATACATAAACAAGAGGGTGAACCTCTTTTGCTTTACCTTTTACAATCTTCATTAGTGGATGTGAGATAAATCCTAGCGCAATTCCAGTTGCAATGCTTGATGTCAGAGGCATTGTTAAAATAACAAGAAACGCAGGGAATGCTTCATCAAATTCGCTCCAGTTAATCTTTGCAATAGAGCCCATCATTAAGCTACCTACAATAATTAAAGCTGGAGACGTAATCGCTGCAATGCCTGAAACGGCGCTTACAAGCGGGCTAAAGAACGCAGCAATAATGAATAAAAGAGCTACGGTTACGCCAGTTAAACCTGTACGTCCACCTGCAGCAACACCAGCTGAAGACTCAATGAAAGCAGTTGTTGGACTTGTTCCAAACATTGCACCAATTGATGTACCAAAAGAATCTGCAAGAAGAGCTTGGCGTGCTTTTGGCATATGGTTATCTTTCATTAATCCTGCTTGTTGTGCTACACCAATCATCGTACCTGTTGTATCAAAAATGGTTACCAGTAAGAAAGAAAATACAACAGCATACAAACCGTGCTGAATAACGTCACCAAACGCAGTTAGCGGATTTGTAATTAGAAGTCCTTCTGGTAGAGAAGGGGCAGACACAAACCCTTGGTCAAATGAAAGCTGACCTGTGAAAAGCGCGATAACGGCTGTAATAAGCATACCGAAAAACAATGCCCCGTTGATATTCATTGCATATAGCGCAATGGTAATGGCCAATCCCACTAAAGTGAGTACAACGCCAGGAGATTGAAGATCTCCTAAGCCTACAAGGTTGGATTCGTTTGCGACAATAATACCTGCTGAACGAAGGCCGACAAAGGCGATGAAAAGGCCAATACCAGCTGTAATTCCATGTTTTAAGTTGCCTGGAATGGCTTCGATTAATTTCTCACGAAACGGCGTGAGCGACAAAATAACGAAAATAATACCTGCGACAAACACGGCCGCAAAAGCAATTCTATAATCGATGTTACCGTGTGAACCGACAACAGAGTATGCAAAATATGCGTTTAATCCCATACCTGGCGCAATTGCAATTGGATAATTGGCGGCAAGTGCCATCCACAACGTACCAATAACGGCTGAAATGATGGTTGCCATAAATACTTGATCAAACGGTACACCTGCATCTGATAAAATTACAGGGTTTACAACCACGATATAAACCATTGTTAAAAACGTAGTAATTCCAGCTAAAACCTCTGTTTTAGCATTCGTGTTAGCTTCTTGTAACTTAAACATAAGTACCTCCAAAAATAACGAACATTAAAAGCAACATGATATATAATATTCGTTTTTAGAGATAAATGCAAGCCATTTAATTAAAAAAGAATATTATTTTACCTATGATTTCACAAGGTGGACTTTTGCCAGCGTGTATCATTAGTTTGTACGATTGCTAACAAATTAAAAGGCTATACAACAATTGGAAACTTTAGTTTAACGGTTAAACGCTGGTGGTAATAAAGATAATCCAGATAGCCGTTAGAGTGCCGAACTAGCTCATGAATGACAAACGTTCCAAGTCCTTCATGGCTTCCTGATTTGGTGGTTTTGTTAAACTGTTTGAATAGTTGATCCTGCAGCTCATTAGAGAGTGGAGGTGTGGAATTGGTCACTTCCAGTATATAAATTCCACTTTTAACTAGAGATTTAATACAAATATACTTCTCGTCTGTGCACCGTGCCGCATCAAAGGCATTTTCCAAAAGGTTTACCAATAGGTTCATTTGATTAAGCTTTGTGATAGGAAGCTGTGATAACGGGTTTTCAAACTGAAAGACTAACTCAATGTTATCTTGGGCTGCTTGTTGTTTCCATTGATATAGCATGGAAGCGATATGTCCGCTTTCGCCTTGCATGTATGTATTGGTGTTCTGAAGTGCATCCACATATTGCTGCATATATGCATTGGCTTTTTGATGTTGCTTACTATCCATAAGGTAGGACACGGCGCTAATATGCTTCATAAAATCATGTCGCTCAGCCCGAATTTGTTGGAATACTTCATTTACTTTTGAGAGTTCAGCTGATGCTGCAAGTTCGCGTTTACTAATCGAGAATAGGTAATTATGTACGCTTGCGATTTCAAAGTAGTACATCAATAGCACAGCCAGTAATAGTAGGAGTAGTAAAGGTGAGTTAGTACACCACATGCCGCTGACTATACAAATTGAGAACGTGCATGAAATCCACGAAATAGGATGGGTAAAAGAAACTCGTTTCATGTACACATATACGCTGCTCCACATGACTGTACAGATAAATATGATGGTCCAAGTGGATAATGGTTTGAAGAGTAAAACAGCTGTGGTACATAGAGCTGTTATTAATAAGAGATATTTCATACAAACAAGCTCCTTTAGAAGTAATGTCGCTGTAATAGGTCTAAGTTTCCTTTCGTAATAAGTGCCGTTTGATTGGTTTGTTGAAACGAAATGGAATAAGAGTGTTTCGTATAGATAGAAAAATTTTTGACGTATTGAACATTAATAATGAAAGCTCGATGAGAACGAATAAAATGAGACGTGCTGAGCTCTTTTTCCAAGTCGCTTAGGGAAAGGTATGTAGAATAACTGCCATCTGTTGTAAAAATGGTAGTTGATCTCCCTGTTCGTTCAGCGAAGATAATGTCTTTTTTATCAATAATTTGCATTTCATTTTTTTGTTTTAAGACAAGCTTTCCCTTTTTACCTTGAGACTCATTTGTTTGTAAAAATCGATTAATACCTTTAAATAATCGTTCTTTCGAGTAAGGCTTCATAATGTAGTCTAGAACGTTCAATTCAAAAGCATGTACTGCAAAGCCGGTATGACCTGTAACAAAGATGACTTTAATATTTAGCGCGTAGCTATTTATAAAATCAGCTAACTCATACCCTGATAGCGAAGGCATTTCTATATCTGTAATGAGCAAGTCAATTTCGTCTTTTTTAATTTCTTCGTATGCTTCTTCAGCATCACTTGTTGCAAAAATAACCTCAAGATTATCTGCGTTTTTTAACGATAATTTTAACTTTTCTAAATCATATTTTTGATCATCTACCAACCCAATCTTCATATCAGACCCTCACATGTATAAAAAGTTTCTTCATTATTTTACCATGTCTAAGAAATGAAAAGGGACGCTTCGTGACAAGAAATGCCCTTTTAATGACAAGTTCGGTGTTTTGTTCCAGATTCTTTTGTAAAATAAAAACAATCAAAAGAACGGAAAGAGGTACAAGGATGATTGAACTAAAAAACGTCTCGAAGCTATTTGTTGAAAAAAAAGAAAAAATTCAAGCAGTACAAAGTGTAAACGTCACGGTGAAAAAAGGGGAAGTTGTGGGGCTTTTAGGTGAAAACGGAGCAGGGAAAACGACGCTTTTGCGCATGATTTCAACCGTAATGGAACCATCAGAAGGTAGCATTTTAATTGATGGTATTAATATTCATAAGGAACCTAGCAAAGTGAAAAAAAGAATGGGCGTATTGTTTGGAGGAGAAACGGGATTATACGACCGTTTGACTGCAAGAGAAAACTTATCGTACTTTGCAAAGTTTTATGGAATGAGCAAGCATGAAACAAAAGTAAGAATTGAAGAGTTAGCGAAGCGGTTTGGTATGCGGGACTATTTGGACCGAAGAGTAGGCGGATTTTCAAAAGGAATGCGTCAAAAGGTAGCGATTGCAAGGACGCTTCTACATAATCCAGATGTTATCTTGTTTGACGAACCAACGACAGGTCTTGATATTACGTCTGCTAATATGTTTCGTGAGCTTGTGCGAAGCTTGAAAAAAGAAGGGAAGACTATCATCTTTTCCAGTCACATAATGGAAGAAGTTGAGCAGCTCTGTGAATCTGTCATTATGATACACAAAGGACAAATGGTATACCACGGCACAAATGAATCTTTGTATGAAGAAGAAGAAAGCAGAGATTTAAACTATATTTTTATGTCTCGTATTATAAGGGGGGCTTAATGTGATTTGGCATGTGTATATAAAAGAATTAGTGGATTCTTTAAGAGATAAGAAAACCATTTATCTCAGTGTATTAATTCCAATGGTCATGAATATAGGAATGTTATATTTTGTAGACTCGTATGGTTCAGATAAAGAAAATAAATCAATTACAGTAGCGATTGGTGAACGAGCTGATCAGCATGTTACTAGTTGGTTAAAGCAAGACAAAAGTATTGAAGTTATGAAAGTTGAAAATCCATTAAAAGCGGTTGAAGAAGGAGAAGCTTCTCTTGCAATAAAGGAAAGCCAAAATTTTTCTGAGCAAATGACAAATTTAAAATCCCCCGAAATTACGATATATAGTGATCTTACAAGCGGGAAAGGGGATGCTGCTAATGCATATGTGAGTACCCTATTAGAAAAGCAGCAAAAAGGTTTAGTAAATGAACAGTTACTGGAGTTAGAGGTGGATGAGCGAACGCTCTCGCCGTTTGTAATTAAAACCAAAAATGTAAATGGTGAAGATAGTTCACTTGGAATGGTTTCAATGTTTGCTCCCCTCCTTATTATTATGACGATTATTGCAGGGTGTCTGCCTTCAGCGAACGATATGTTTGCTGGTGAAAAAGAAAAAAATACAATGGAAGGTTTATTAATGACGCCAGTGAAAAAAATTCATCTTATCATAGGAAAGTGGCTAGCCATTTCAACACTTGGCATGATTAGTGGTATTCTGTCCCTAGTGACATTTGTTGTATTTATTCAATATTTTACAGAAAACTTGGGAAAAGCATTAGACTTATTCAGTCATTTGGGGATATTTAGCATATCGTTACTTCTTGGAATCGTATTATTTTCTTTGTTAGTAGGCATGATACTATCTATTTTTAGCCTATTAGCAAATACGGTTAAGGAAGCCCAAAACTATGCTTCACCTGTTCTTATGCTTGCCTTCATTCCATACTTTTTGTTGGCTGGTACATCCATCAATGAATTGACCAACATTGATTTTCTTATACCAGTTTATAACGTCTATGCTCTTATCAAGCAGCTATTATACGGGGTGTTCGACATGACAAGTATAGGGCTTGTAACGCTTAGTATTGGAGTAGTAATTGCCTGTTTGTTTGCAATTGCAAATATTTTGTTTTCAAAAAGCAAGTGGATACTTGGCAAATCCTAAAAAAATGCTAGGACATAAGTATTTCAGTCAGTGATATATCCGAGTTATTGGGAGTGAACTCCTAATAACTCGTTTTTTGTTGATTCAGAAAACAAGTTTAAAAAAGAGTGGAATGGAGGGTAGGAAACGAGACTGCTGCGGGAAATAGAGGAAAGACTGAGACCCCGCAAGCGCAGCGAGGAGGTTCAGCTTCCTCCCCGCGAAAAGCGAGTGTCCGTAGCGTAATAGAACGAGCTTGTTCTTACAACCTAGTGATGTTGAAGAAATAATTTTTCGTCTTTGAGAAGGGATTATTTCGTTATGTTCCAGCTCCTTCTTTGTTGAATTCCCACTTTCTTTGCCGAATTCCTTCTAGTTTTGTCACGAATGAAGGGAATCTTTGTTTCGTAGCGAAGTTGCTAGTATAACAAGAAGATGGAGGGATTACGATGGCAATAAAAACGCTTGACGTGGCCAAACAGTTAGGCATTCATCCGAGTACGGTTTTGAAATGGGCAAAGCTTGCAGACATTGATATTCAACGAAATGATGCTGGACACTGGGAGTTTACAGAAGAAAATGTTACGAAGCTTGAGGAGTTTAAGAACAATCGGAATCGCCAAGCGGTTGTGAAAGTGGTTGAAGCAAGTGATGATCGCATTGAGCAGCTTCAAAAACAAATGGATGAACTTTATGAGAAGTGGTCAGCTCATGAAGAAGTGGCGGCTTCAGTAGCGGTTGATGATAAGGACAACCAAAAGCTACATGATGTAGAAGCTCAGGTATCTGTACTGCAAGAAAAACTTGAGGCTTATCAGTCCGCAAAGCACAAAGAAGTAGAAGAGCCTAATCAAGAAATGCAACGGCAAATTGACCAGCTATTAATGCGCTTAATTGAAAATGAAAAAAGAACGGAAGAAAAAGCAGGAGAAGTGGTCACGTTTCAGCTTCTTGAGCACCGAAAAGAAATTGATCAGTTAACGAAAAAGATGATAAAGCTCCAAGCAAAGGTAGAGGAATTTGAAACGCGCTTAAAAGACAGTCAGTTTGCAGCCGTGAAAAAGCCTCCAAAATGGCGCACGTTTTTAACAGGATTATTTACGTATTAGACATGCTTACTCTTATCGCAAGCATGGTTTTTTTTTATGGCTTTTTTTCTGAAAAAAGAAAATACTATCTTTTAGGAAGTTTTATCTTGACGATAAGCATGTTTATTTGATAAAACTATTTTAGTTAACTAAGTGAAATAAATATTTTATTAACTTTTTAATCATATAAGTAAAAGGAAGGAGTGTGTATAGTGAAAGAACGTCATGAGCTTCTCCATGAAATGGAGTTGTTGTTTCGCAGTGTATTTCGTCAGCTTCGACAAGAAATTAACAGCGTATTTGATTCGGAGCTATCAACTAATGCTTTTATGATTCTTCGCATGTTAAGAAATGAAGGTCCTCAAAAATCAACAGACATTTCAAAGCACCTGCAGGTATCCGCTAGTCATATTACGGCTTTGACGGATTTGCTTTTATCTAAAGGGTATGTGGAACGGAAAAAGTCAGAAGCAGATCGAAGAATTGTTGAAATTGTCATTACTGAAAAAGGGCATGCTATATTTGAGGAAATTGAAGCAAAAAAAAGAGCATATTTTTTTGAACGGTTTAACGATTTTACAAATGAGGAAATTCAAATTATGAATACATTATTTCAAAAAATTGATCGTTCTGCGGAGCGACAGTCAAACTAAGAGACAGGTACGCCGAAAAAATGATTCACTAGGTGAATTATTTAGTTACCGAAAGGAGTAGACATATGGAACATTTAGAACATCGAAAAAAAGTAGCCATTATGATTGCAATTATGTCAGCAATGCTGTTTACAGCCGTAAACCAAACGATTGTGGGTACTGCATTGCCACGTATTATTGCTGAGCTACAGGGAATTGAGTATTATAGCTGGGTATTTACAAGCTTTATGTTAGCTTCCAGTATCACAGCTATTTTAGTAGGGAAGCTTTCAGATATTTACGGACGCAAGCCGTTTATTTTAACAGGTATCGGTATTTTCATCATCGGTTCACTATGTGCAGGTTTTTCAAATACAATGATTCAATTGATCATCTTCCGAGCTGTTCAAGGCCTTGGTGGAGGTTTAATTATGTCGACTGCATTTACAGCAGTTGGAGATTTATTTACGCCGCGTGAGCGCGGTCGTTGGCAAGGGTTACTAAGCTCAGTCTTTGGTTTAGCCAGTGTATTCGGTCCAACACTTGGCGGTTGGATTGTTGATAATGCGAACTGGCACTGGGTTTTCTGGGTATTCTTACCGTTTGGTATCGTTGCATTCGTTCTAATTTGGATGCTGTTTCCAAGCGTTGAAAAACGAGAAGGTGAAAAGGTCGACTATGCGGGTTCACTATTCTTAACAACAACCATTGTACCGCTACTACTAGCGTTCTCGTGGGCTGGTTCTAAGTATGATTGGGTGTCAACACCAATCATCAGCTTGTTTATTGGAACCATTGTATCGTTAGCTATTTTTATTATGGTCGAGCGAAAAGCAAAAAGTCCGGTATTACCACTTCACTTATTCCGTAACAACATCTTTACGCTCTCAAACGTTGTTGGGTTTATTTTAGGTGCTGGAATGTTTGGAGCAGCGATGTATATTCCGTTCTTTATTCAAGGTGTTATCGGTCGTTCTGCAACGGCGTCTGGATTGATTATGATGCCAATGACGCTTGCGATGGTACTTGCAAGTACGCTCGGTGGACAATATATTACGAAAACAGGTAAGTATAAAGGTTTAGCAATCATTGGCTTAGCTATCATGTCTGCAGGAATGTTCTCACTGTCAGCAATGAATCAAGATTCGACGTCAACAAACGTAATCATCAACAATATTTTAGTAGGTTTAGGATTAGGAATGAGCTTCCCAGTATTTACGCTAATCATTCAAAATGCTGTTGAACAGCGCTACCTAGGTGTAGCAACAGCATCCAGTCAATTGTTCCGTCAGCTTGGTGGTACAGTTGGGGTTGCGATTATGGGAACAATGATGAACTCACGTATGTCTAACCATATGACAGAAGAGGTAAGCGGAGCATCTGTTCCTCCTGAATTAGCTTCGAAACTTCAGGGGCTAGATCCACAGGTACTAATGGATCCTGCGCGCTTAGCAGATATTCAAAAACAGGTACCAGCATCCATGCAACAAGCATTTGATGGCTTTGTATCTATTCTTCGTGAAACGCTAAGCTATTCACTAACAGGCGTTTATCTAACTGCTGGTTTTATTGTTGTAACGGGTGTAGTCCTAACGTTCTTTATTAAAGCTATTCCGCTTCGAATGAGTCAGCGCGTAGATGAAAAAGAAAACGAAGAACATGAAAATAAGGCAGGGTAACGAAGAGGGAGCTTCATAGCTTCCTTTTTTCTATACATAATAGTCGGTGAAGCAAGATAGTTGGTATCTCAATTAATCAGTCGTATAATAAACATAAATAATCAAGAGGAGGTCTTCTCGTTGACACAATCTAACCATCAATTAGCCACGTTTGCTGGAGGCTGCTTTTGGTGCATGGTAAAGCCGTTTGACGAACAGCCAGGCATTCTAAAAGTTGTATCGGGCTATACTGGAGGCCATACTGAAAATCCAACGTATAAAGAAGTATGTTCAGAAACGACAGGACACTATGAAGCGATTCAAATTACATTTGATCCCGAAGTGTTTCCATATGAAAAATTATTGGAGCTTTACTGGCCTCAAATCGATCCAACCGATCCAGGAGGACAGTTTGCTGATCGCGGAGACTCTTATCGAACAGCAATCTTTTATCATAATGATGAGCAAAAGCAGCTAGCGGAAGCTTCAAAGCAACAGCTAGAAGAGAGCGGCCGTTTTTCAAGCCCTATCGTAACTCAAATTTTACCTGCAAAGCCGTTTTATGAAGCGGAAGAGTATCATCAAGATTACTACAAAAAGAATAAATTTCGCTATTCAATGTACCGTCGAGGTTCCGGACGCGATCGGTTTATTAAAGAGAACTGGAAAGATATCGGTAGAGATGAAGAGTTGAAAAAACGCTTGACGCCAATTCAATACGAGGTAACACAAAATGACGCAACCGAACCTCCATTTCGAAATGAATTCTGGAATCATACAGAAGAAGGAATCTATGTAGACATTGTTTCTGGAGAACCACTCTTTAGCTCACGAGATAAATATGATGCTGGGTGCGGCTGGCCGTCCTTTACCAAGCCAATTAATAAGGAAGAGGTAGAGGAAAACATGGATGTTAGTCATAATATGGTTCGAACGGAAGTTCGTAGTAAAGCTGCAAATTCACATTTAGGTCATGTTTTTGAAGATGGTCCGACGGAAGCTGGAGGGTTACGCTATTGCATCAACTCAGCCGCTCTTCGATTTGTCCCTAAAGATAAGCTGGAAGAAGAGGGATACGGTGAATATGTAGCGCTATTTAACTAATAAAAAGAGTGAGTCACGATGAAGGTGACTCACTCTTTTTTTGAGGTTCCTGCTGTGGTTCAGGTGTTCGTTTGCTTCCTTTTATTTTCGAACGAATAATGCTGAAAATAAATAGAAAAGGAATGTAAAAATAAATAACGTATGTCCCTATTTGAGAAACGGTATTATTTAAAAGGTCAATGTTTTTTCGATTATCAAAGAAAATTGAAAGAGCTAATAAGGTTAGCATAAATACCAATAGGTAAATAGTAGACTTTCCTCGAAATGTTCGCCTCATCCCTCGAACGCTGCACCATAAGGTTGTACAAATTGCTGGCAGAACAACAAGAAGCCATAATGAAATTACAACGTATTCAAATCGTTGAATAAAGGGAATTTCAATAATTTTAGCCATTGTGAGCGTCGGCCAAATCGTTTTTAAAAAGCTGCCCTTGACTAAAATAAACAAATGTTACAATTGTTAAAAATGTATAGAGAATTGTTGTAAATAAAAGGCCAGCTTGCCCCCACTTGTAACTAGAGGGTCCATTTTTAATGTAGGGATAAAAAAATAAAATCGATTCAAACCCCAAGTAGCTAAAGGTCATTGTTTTAAAAGAAGTAAACAACTCACCAAAGCTATGATCTAAAATCGGTAAGATATTATTTACTTCGCCTAGCGAAAGTGGATAAAACAATGAAAAAAATAAAGGTAATGGAAGGACGACTCCAAAGAATGCAATACCTGTAATGACGCGAAAACCACCTGAAATAATATAATAGATGAGAGGAAGATAAATAAGTGAAATACTCCAAGTGGTGAGCCGCGGGAACATCCAGACTTGGAGGATTTCAATATATGTTCGATAAATCGTGATTGCAAAAGAGAAAAAGTATAGGCATAAGATGATATTAAATAGATTGCCAATCCATTTTCCAAAATATAGGCGATGAATTTCAATAACATCCGTATTTTCACGTTTTAGTACATAAAAGCACATCCAAAACAGCACAGAGACGGCTAAACCAGAAGCAATAACTGAAATCCAAGCGTCATGTCCGCCACCCTTCACAATATATCTTTGAAACCCCAGCATTCCAACCCCTACTTGCACGGAATGAATCAAAAAGAACAGAAAAGACGGAGAGACTTGAAATTGTTCTTTCACATTGTTTTCCACGTTGTTCCCTCCTACTGACTAATGCCTGTTTGAACTAGATTCACATGCGCTTTTACATGGATATCCATGTCCGAATAGTTTTCTCTAAAGCGTTGGCTGTCAAAGTTCCGCGTACGGCTACGAACGTAATCCGTAAAACAAATGGGGTCAACGCCAAGCTTTTGCAGCTTTTTAATTAAGCGATCACTGTCTTTTTCTAAGTTCGTAGTTAGCTTTTTCTCAAGCATATTGACATTAGATGGCTTTGTTAGTTTCAGCCATTGTGGAAACTCTTTGACAAGGCCGTCAATATTTAAATGGACAACAATGATGGGATTATGACGGTTCCCTTTTAATTCGTAATTCGTTTTGGTTCGCAGATTTTCTAAAATAACTTCGCCTGAATGCCCTTTGTGCTTCATATCCATTGTATAGCGACCGTGCTTCGTCCCATCCAGGAGTAGCTTCATTAAAAACGTCTCTTTCATATCGATTGAAGAAATGTATTTTTCATTTTTAAACAATGCAACTCCTTCTAATTTAATTGCATCTTTTTCTTGGGATAACAACGGTAAAAAAGGATCGCGGTCGTCGCTAAAAAAACTAAATAAAAACGTTTGTAAGTTGGTTCGCGGTAGGTTTTCAGTTTTAATATTCTGGTCAATTAGATTTGAGATAAACTGATAATCTTTAATTTTCTTTCTCGTAACAGAGCTTAACATCTCATGTGCATTACCATCTGTGATGGCTACTTTAATCGTACGCCCTAAGTCAGGATTTCGAGCAAGCGTATTGACTAAATCGCGCATTCCGTGTTTGGCATAATCTTCACCAATTATGACGCTACGCAATTGGCCAAATGCCAAAGGGAGTGAAGACTTAACATTTAAATGGAGAGGGATATCAAAAGAACTATCGCCTTTGGCTGCAATGATGCTTGGTTCTTCCGTTGGTCCATATTTAAAGATGGGATATAAAATGGTTCCTCGAATCTTGTCTTCGTCCTTATCGTAATCGAATCCTATCGCATTCACGACTTGTATCTCATCAATCACTTCTCGATCCGCACAGCTAATTAGAAAGATGCTACAACAAGCTATAATTATTAATTTTTTCATTGCTGTATATCCTCCTTGCTTACTCTCGATCTAGGTTTTGTTTCTTTTTTGATTTTTCAGGATTATAGCGGAACCAGCTTAAAGGTCTTAAATACCCAGGGCGTTTTGCCGTTTTGCTATATGGAAGTCTAAGCAACGTATCTCGTTGGCTTTTTGCTCGAAATGGATAGACAGGAACTAAATAAGGCATACCCAGGGATTGTAATCGAATTAAATGAACGATTAAGTAGCAAAAGCCAAACATGATACCGACCAGTCCATACAAGGCTGCAAACAGTACAAAAGGGAAGCGCAAAAGTCGAATCGCATTAGACATCTTAAAAATTGGCGTTGTAAACGATGCGAGCGCAGTTAGAGAAACAATAATGAGCAAAACGTTACTAGTTAAAGCAGCTTCAACGGTTGCTTGCCCAATAACAATTCCCCCAACGATTCCAAGCGTTTGGCCGACTTTAGAAGGTAGTCTGGCTCCGGCTTCTCTAAGCAGTTCGATGGTTATTTCTAAGAACAACACTTCTACTACAGGAGGAAAAGGGACATTTGTTCTTGAGAAAATAATTGGTCCCAGTAAATCTTTTGGCAACATTTCATAATGATAGGTAACAACGGCAACATATAGCGGCGTTGCAAAAATAGAAAAGAATACGCCAAACATTCGAATTAAGCGAAAGAATGAGCCTAGCACCCACGGTAAATAATAGTCTTCAGGTGAGATGAAAAAATCAAGCAGCGTGGATGGTCCCGTCACTGCATATGGAGAACCGCTTGAGAAAAAAGCAACTTGACCGTTTAGCAAGGTAAATAATACGCGGTCTACTCGCTCCGTTGTTAAAAACAAAGGAAAAGGAGTATTGGAGTTATCTGAAATGAGCTGCTCTAGCATGGTGCTATCAAAAATAACGTCAAAGTCAAGGGACTCTAAGCGCTTTGTCATGGTATCTACATGCTGTGGATTCGTGATGTCCTCTAAATAAACGATTACTACCCGAGTTTTAGACTTTTGTCCGACCGTAATTTCCTTGAATACCAAATGCTCAGAAATTAATGTCTTTCGCATGAGATATAAATTAACGTCTAGGTCTTCTACAAATCCGAGCTTTGGACCTACAACGCTAAACTCATTTTCAGTTTCATTCTCTGTTCGAAATCCCGTATCAAAGCTTTGAACTTTAATTAACGCAACTTCTTTATCATCAGTATGAAGCTGAAACATAACGTACCCGCGAAGCATCTTTTCCAAAATTTCTTGGGTATCTTTGGTGATAGAGATATCTTCAATCGGTAATACGTTTTCGACTTCGTTGACGTTTGTTAACGTAAAGTCAATGAGCTGAATAGGCTTTATAATTTTATCTTCAACGCTTTGCATCTGGACGAGCTGTTTAAAGTACGTAATGACGTATTTCTTATGCTGAGCTCCAATAGCGAGCGTCGTAAAATCACTGGATTTACTAAATTGCTCAATAATTTCATCTAGGGTTTTCTTTGGTTGTTGATCAGCATTTCTCTTTTTAAATAAATTTTTGAACATAAGTATCTCCTTGTTATCAATCCTCATCTGTTATTGGTAGTTTGTTCATGTGTTTCCTTTTTATGTGATGAAACTTTTCTCCTGAAGGATTAGTGCATTTGAAGGATTTTTTGGCTTGTAAACAGGGATTTACGCGATTTTAACGAATCTTTACATTGCCATAAAAGTGCATTTACAAAAAATTGTTAGATTTAAGCATGTAGAAAAAAGAGCGATACGAAGGGAGCACGATGAAATGAAAAAGAAATTATTAGGGGCAACGCTTGCTGGTGCTGTAGCACTCGGTTCTTTTGGATTAGGAAATGCATTAATGGAAACTGAAGCGAAGGGGCCAAAACAGCAGGAGAAAAAACCAAAAAACGTTATTATGATGGTAACGGACGGAACAAGCTCAAGCACAACAACATTAGCAAGATGGTATAAAGGTGCACCTCTACATATGGATCAGTTAATGGCTGGAGGGGTTCGCGCTTATTCAGCTGAATCAGCAATTACGGATTCAGCACCAGCAGGAACAGCATTGGCTACTGGTAATAAATCTAATTCTGGATACGTAGGAGTGCTTCCTTCACTTGTCACAACACCTGGTGTTGAACAAATAAAAGAAGAAGACAAGTACCGCCCCGTTGCAAATGTTCTAGAAGGAGCAAAGCTATCTGGAAAAGCAACAGGAATTGTGGCAACTTCTGAAATTCAACACGCAACGCCAGCTGGTTTTTCAGCCCATCATCACGATCGTAATAACTTTGATGTACTAGGTGAGCAGCAAGTATACCAAGGCATAGACGTTGTACTCGGTGGTGGTAAGCAATCACTTGTTACAGGAGAAGGTAGTAAAAACCGTAAAGACGGTGAAAACTTAGTTGAAGTAATTGACGAAAAGGGCTATGATTTTGTAGAAAATCGCGATGAGTTATTGAAATCAAAATCAGATAAAATTTGGGGTTCATTCTCAGATTCAGCGCTTGCTTACGAAATGGACCGTAAACAAACAAAGCCTCAAGAGCCGACAATTTCAGAAATGACGGATAAAGCACTTACTACGCTTTCAAAGGACAAGGATGGATTTTTCTTATTCGTTGAAGGCAGTAAGCCAGACTGGGCGGCACATGCAAACGATCCTGTTGGAATGGTAAGCGACGTGTTAGCTTTTGATAACGCAGTAGGGAAAGCAGTCGAGTTTGCGAAAAAAGATAAAAATACAATGGTTATTATTGTATCAGATCACGGTAATAGCGGTATTTCAATCGGAAGTAAAAATACAGATAAAAACTATGATACAACGCCTGTTTCAGCGTACATTGACCCGTTGAAAAAAGCGAAAATGACGTTAGAAGGTGCAATGGGCTCTCTAAATAAAGACTTATCAAACAAAGAAGAAGTGGCTGCTTTATACGGGCTAGACAACTTAACGGTTGATGAAAAGAAACAGTTAGATGCAGCGAAAGATAAAAATGCAATTGGAGTAACATTATCTAAACTGCTGGCAAATCGTGCAAATCTAGGCTTTACGACAGGTGGTCATACGGGTGAAGACATGTTCTTGTATTCATACGGAGTAGACCGTCCTGTGGGGCATTACGATAATACTGATCTTGCTAAGCATATGGCAAAAGCAATGAATTTCGACTTAGATAAACTAACGGATGAGCTATTTATTGAAGCTACAAAAGCATTTAAGGGTGCTAACGTAACAGTAAATAAACAAGATCCACAAAACCCTGTACTAGTTGTAAAATCAAACAAGCGTACGGTTGAGTTTCCTGTTAACAAAAATATTGCGGTTGTGAATGGAAAAGAAATTGAAATGAATAGCGTTGTCGTACAAGATAAAAACGGCCGCTTCTTTGTATCAAAGCAAGCACAAGACATTGTAAAAAAAGGCAAATAAGCATGTGAAGCATATAGCTCACCGGAAGTGAATTCTTCTGGTGGGCTTATTTGTTTATGTTTCATCTCTTATTAATAGTTAAAAAGACCTATATAAAAATACGATTTTTAGGCATTTGTTTATGCATAAGTGGAAGAAGTATAGTATGATAGACTTGGTTTATGAATTGATTAGTTCATTTCTCATATATATGTTGTTACGGTTATATGCTACACTTTTGATATCCAAATACTTACTAAATTTGAGAGAAACTAGCGAGATTTTTCTCCTTAGCATAAATGTTCATTTTTGTTTTTAATTTGACGGAATAGATAATGTAAAAGGAATAGAAAGAATGTTAGAAGGAGCGACGTTTGTGAAAGTATTAATTGCAGATGATAATATAGATTCAATTGAAATCTTAGAATATTTTATTTCTCAGGTACCTGGCTTTGATGTCATTGGCTCTTGCAGGGATGGTGAAGAGTTAATTCAGCAAGTAATGGTACAAAGTCCAGAGCTTATTTTGGTAGATATTAATATGCTGAGCATGAGCGGATTAGAAGCTGTCAAAGAATGTTTGAAGATTAAACCAGATTTACGCTTTATCTTTATAACAGGATATGATCAGTTTGCGGTTGAAGCTTTCGAATTATCTGCGCTTGATTATATTATTAAACCGATTGAAAATCAGCGTTTATATGTAGCTTTAGAGCGCGCTAAAAAAACGCTTGCTAAACAAGAAAAAGACAACTCAACTAAATCAAGAGCAAAGCGATTACCTGTTAAATTTAACGGATCTACTTACTATATACCAATTAACGAGATTGTTTTTATTGAAAAATCAGGAAAGAAATGTTTAATATTCACACAGTTGAGAACATATGAAACATATGAAAACATCAGTGATATTTATATGTATTTAGATCCAAACGTTTTTAGCCAAACGCATCGATCTTATATTGTTAATCTGGAAAAGGTCTCTCATATTACTCCTAGAAATGAAACGTACCTAGTCTACTTTTTGAATTTTGATGAATATGCTCATATCTCGAAATTGAAAATTCAAGAAGTGCAAAAGCAGCTCCATGATCTAATGGTCAATTAACAGTTGAATTAAATACACTTGCACGTAACAGCAGGCGAGTCTTTGAAACGGTTCGTCTGTTTTTACGTCTTGCTTATGAGAAAGGAGCGAATGACTCTGGAAGGGAATTATAATTTATTTACCGTTTTGCTGGCAATAGTAGTGGGCATTCTAGCTGCTTATACAGCCTTAGACTTAATTGAAAGAAGCAGTAGCTCATCACGCCTCATAAAAAATGGGTGTTGATGGCAGTTACAGCGAATGCGCTACAAGATGATATTGAAAAAGCAGTGAACATGGGGCTTGAAGATTATATCACCAAACCCATCCATTTTGAGACATTTTTACACAAGTTAGCACGTATACTGAATGGAAAGAAATAAATAACTATTCTTCCATTGACAAGTTGGAAAAAGTTACGTATTATGATAATAACTTAATACACTTACTTCGTCTAAGGAGTAAAGGGGAGTAGCGTCAGGGAAACCTGAAACAAAGTCGTCATTCCATGGATTCTGTCCATCGGCTTTGTTGGCATAACGAGTTTATTTATGCTTAGCAAGACCTTTGCCATATTTGGCAAAGGTCTTTTTGTGTTTTCTTTGCCGAATTAGGGAAAAAGATTAGTAAGAGAGAAAAGAGAGGAGAATGTTTATGGATGCATCATTGTTATTAGAATATGGGTGGGTGTTGCTTGTTCTCATCGCCTTAGAAGGAATTTTAGCTGCCGATAATGCGCTTGTAATGGCAATTATGGTAAAGCACTTACCAGAAGAGCAGCGTAAAAAAGCGTTATTTTACGGGTTAGCGGGGGCATTTATCTTCCGTTTTGGTTCACTATTTGCAATCTCGTTCTTAGTGGATGTTTGGCAAGTACAGGCAATCGGAGCAGTATATTTACTGTTTATCGCGATTAATCACCTCGTAAAGCGCTATTTGAAAAAGTCAAAACATGATGAAACCGTTACAAAGGAAAAAAAGGGTTCAGGTTTTTGGATGACTGTTTTAAAAGTAGAATTAGCAGACATTGCGTTTGCGGTCGATTCAATTCTTGCAGCGGTAGCTCTTGCTGTCACGCTTCCAAATACTCCACTACCTAAGATTGGTGGGCTAGATGGTGGACAGTTCGCCGTTATTTTTGCAGGTGGATTAATTGGATTAATTATCATGCGTTTTGCAGCAACATGGTTCGTAAAATTATTAAATCAACGCCCAGGTTTAGAAACGGCTGCGTTCTTAATTGTTGGTTGGGTAGGGGTTAAATTAGCAGTATATACGCTTGCTCACCCTGAATTAGCAATTGTTGATGAGCATTTCCCAGAGTCAAAAGGATGGAAACTTTTCTTTTGGATCGTGCTGATTGCAATTGCTGTTGGCGGTTGGTTCTTATCGAAAGGTAAAAATCAAAGTGAAATTGAAGGTTCAGATGATGCACAAGATGCATTGAAAAAAGTAGATCATCAATAATCAAAGAGGCTGAGACATAAGTAATTTAGCCAACGATAAACCTGAACGATTGAGAGTTACTCGCTTTTAATCATTCAGGTTTTTTGTTGATTGTGAAAACAAACGTATTCTAACAACGTAAAGAGGTGAGAAAAGGAATTGTTCTTCTTTTTGGAAATTTGTTTTGTTATGTCCCACCCTCTTTTTTTGCATGAGAAAAGCAGGTACCTAGAGCACCTGCTTTTAGCCATGTTATGAAGTTGTTAAAATTATTTGTTTTGCCCGTTTAAATGAGCTTGAGCTTGTTGTACTAGACGTTTTGTAATTTCGCCACCAACTGATCCGTTGCTACGAGCAACCGTATCAGAGCCTAAAGTTACTCCAAATTCTTGAGCGATTTCTGCTTTGTATTGATCTAAAAATTGTCCAACGCCAGGAACTAATAATTTATTTGATTTAGCCATGGTTTCATTCTCTCCTTTTTTAAGTTCAACGAATAATTATCGTTGTAGTCGTAGTATGTACTCTCGTTTTCTTGCCATACTGGTAATGGTTTGAAGGAGATAATAAAAAGCCCAACTTCAGAAGAAGTTAGGCTTTCTTGTTTTATTTTACAACTGCATATTGATTAACTGATTGAGCAAATGACTTTTGTAGAGATTTTACTTGCTCTACGTACGCATCAGATACTTGTTGAAGCTCTTCACGCGTTTTCTTTTGCTCTTCTAGTAGCTGTGTGATGACTTGGTGGTATTGCTCTTGTGCTTGTTTCACCATTGTATAACCAGTTTTGCTTTGGTTTACAGATAATGATTGTAGCTTGCTTAATGCTTCGCTCATGCGATTCGTCCACTCTTCGTATGAGTCTGCCACAGCGTTGCCTGCAGTTTTACGTAAATTTTCAACTGTTCTTTTCTGAAGGTTTTCAAGCTCAGCTTTCCATTGCTTATCAACTTTTTGAAGTTGTTCAACTGCTTTTGAGACAAATTCTTGCTGTTGCTCTAATGTTTTTAACGTCCAAAGCTCAACTTGCTTATTTCCTTCAGCGATGTTTTCTAATCCTTTTGTCCATTGATCCCACATTGCATCGATTACTGTTTCATACTTTACTGTTGCCATAATCAAATTCCTCCTCGGTTGATTGGCTTGCGAACAGAATAAATTTATGAAACGTTAGTGGTGTTTGTCGTAGGTGTAAGGCTTAACATTTCAGCTAGCTCGCGAAATAGCCGTTATTTTTATATAAGGAAACGCAGCATCAAACTACGTGACTCCTTTTGTACATGCAAATTACTTTTGATTCTCATCTTTTTTTGTACCTGAGCTGAATGGAAAAAACATGTCGGTATACATGGAAAAGAATGAATCCAACATATTTTGATATTGCTCTAATGATGAAGCCCACATCGTTAAGTATTGTTCGCCAGCTTCCGTTAATGAGTAGATACGTCGAGCTGGTCCTTCAGCAGATGTATCCCATTGTGAAGTAATAAGGTTATCTTTTTCAAGCTGTCTCAAGGTGCGATATACGTTTCCTTGGTCGACGGATGTAAAGCCAAAGCTCATTAGCTGTTGAATTAGCTTATAACCATGTAAATTCCAACCCCGAAGGCTCAGTAATAAAAAAGGAATCATAAAGTTTTTTGGTGCACCACTAATCGATTTTTCAAGGTTAGCGGAGTTTGAAGCAGAGGCGTTATCTTCTTTACTTGTACTCAAGTTAATCACCCCTTTTTGGTAATTTGTCTCTATATGTGTAATTTACACCTAGATGAGGTAAAAGTCAATCATTCCCTTGGGGTTTTTTAGAAAACGACAAAAAAACAAAAGGTTTCGACACTTTCTGTCAAAACTTTTCAAAAATAATCAAATATTGGGAATTGTTTATCGTATCAAACAACTCTATAATAGTATACGTAAGATATTTTTAACACTTTTACATTTTGTTGGCGCAAGTAGAAAACAAATTAAACAATAGTAAGCGTTCTTATTGATGATAATGATTGCGTTTACTTCGTGCTTCCTAATATGTCCACATGCGTTTTCGTCATGAGCATATTGAGAGCCATCACTTTTAATTACGTGGAAAGGAGATGGAAAATTGGAACAGCAAAAGATGTTAGATCCGTTTCAAGCATGGAAAGACGTATATGACAAAACTGAGTCTTACTGGGGAAAAGTTATTGGAGACAATATGAACAGAGAAGAGTTCTCACAAATGATGGGAAACGTTCTGAACATGAACCTTCAGTATCAACAAGCTATTAACGAAGTAACAGGGCGCTATTTTCAACAGGTCAACATTCCAACAAAGGAAGATGTAGCAAACGTAGCTTCACTTGTTATTAATGTAGAGGAAAAGGTAGAGGCGTTAGAAGATCGTTTCGATGATCTTGAAGACAAGCAAGATAGTCCAGCTTTCAAGCGTGAAGTCACTAAGCTGAAGTCAGATGTAAAGTCGTTAGACAAAAAGCTAGATAAGGTATTGTCACTGCTTGAAGAGCAGCAGGATACGCAAGCTGTGCTGCAAGAGTTAATTCAAGAGCAAATTCAAGAGCAAGGTGAACAGCTAAAAGCCGAGCTGTTGGAGCAAGTAAAAGTAGAAAAGCCGAGCGAGCAACCGGCTCAAAAGTAAGACAAGGGGACAAGTAAACACATCATACTACTGTTTATGTAGAACAATTACAATTGATGAGGCCAGGGGGGATTTTTGATGACAGAATTACAAGGTAAAGTAGCAATCGTAACAGGTGGATCTAAAGGAATTGGAGCGGCTATTACACGTGAATTAGCATCACAAGGTGTTAAGGTAGCTGTAAACTATAACAGTAGTAAAGAATCTGCAGAAGCTATTGTCAATGAAATTAGAGAAAACGGCGGTTCAGCGATTGCTGTTCAAGCGGACGTATCGTATGCAGATCAAGCTAAACACCTTGTTGAAGAAACAAAAGCAGCGTTTGGCCAGCTTGATATCTTAGTAAATAACGCTGGTATTACGCGCGATCGTTCTTTCAAAAAGCTTGGAGAAGAAGATTGGAAGAAAGTGATTGATGTTAATTTACATAGTGTGTATAACACAACTTCTGCTGCTTTAGGTGACTTAGTAGAAGCAGAAGCAGGCCGCATCATTAACATTTCATCTATTATCGGTCAAGCAGGCGGGTTCGGTCAAACAAACTATGCAGCTGCAAAAGCTGGTATGGTAGGCTTCACAAAGTCGCTGGCACTTGAGTTAGCAAAAACAAACGTAACGGTTAATGCTATCTGCCCTGGTTTTATTGAAACTGAAATGGTAATGGCAATTCCAGAAGAAGTACGTGCTAATATTGTTGCGAAAATTCCAAAGCGCCGCTTTGGTCAAGTAAATGAAATTGCACGTGGCGTTGTGTACTTAGTTAAAGACGGAGCTTATATCACAGGTCAACAACTAAACATTAACGGTGGCTTATACATGTAATTGTTCGTTCATATAAAAGTAGCCCTGACGTTTTGTCGGGGCTGTGCTTTTTCGCTCATGATTAAAAAGAAAGGTGGATGTTTTCATGGCAACTCCATATATCCAAGAATGGGAAAAGTTAATCAAATCAATGCCTAGCGAATATAAAAGCTCAGCTCGACGCTTTAAGCGTGCTTATGAAATTGTCACAACGGAAGCAGAGCCAGAGGTAGGATTGACGCCAAAAGAAGTGATTTGGAAAAAGAATAAAGCGAAGCTATATCGTTACACTCCAACTCAAGAAAAACTACACAAGACGCCAATTTTACTTGTATATGCTCTTATCAATAAACCATATATTCTCGATTTAACACCTGGCAATAGCCTAGTGGAATATTTATTAGAGCGTGGCTTTGATGTGTACCTGTTGGATTGGGGTACGCCTGGCGTAGAAGATAGCGGTATGAAATTGGATGATTATATCATGGACTACATTCCGCGCGCTGCAAAAAAAGTACTGCGTCACTCAAAAGCACCTAACTTGTCCGTGTTAGGTTATTGTATGGGTGGTACGATGACGGCAGCCTTTGCGGCTTTACATGATGAATTGCCAATTAAAAACTTGATCTTTATGACAAGTCCGTTTGATTTTTCAGACACTGGTTTATACGGCGCATTTCTAGATGAACGCTACTTTAACTTAGATAAAGCCGTCGATACGCTAGGTAACATTCCACCTGAAATGATTGACTTTGGTAATAAAATGCTAAAGCCAATTACAAATTTCTACGGTCCTTACGTAACGCTAGTTGATCGTTCAGAAAATCAACGCTTTGTTGAAAGCTGGAAGCTTATGCAAAAGTGGGTAGCCGATGGCATTCCGTTCCCAGGTGAAGCATATCGTCAGTGGATTCGAGATTTTTATCAGCAAAATAAGCTGATTAATGGCGAGCTAGATATTCGTGGACAAAAGGTTGATTTAAAAAATATTAAGGCTAATATTCTTAACATTGCTGCAAGCAGAGATCACATTGCAATGCCTCATCAAGTTGCTGCGTTAATGGATGCTGTTTCAAGCAAAGATAAAGAATATAAGCTTCTTCAAACAGGACACGTTTCAGTTGTATTTGGTCCAAAAGCGGTTAAAGAAACGTACCCAACAATTGGTGATTGGCTACAAAAACGTTCAAAGTAAAACTTTTTAATAAGCGAAATGTAGCTAGAATAAAAGCTGTACGTGTAGTGGTTTTCCTGCACGTACAGCTTTTATTATTAATGGGAAAAAGAACTTTTTATACTGAAATTCCTGTTTGGTAATGACAACGGTCACTTGTTCTTTTATACTAAATAAAGCTATCTCTTCTTTTAGTGAGTAAAAGAAAATAATACATAAGGAAGAAAAGTTCAAAAAAAGGGAAAGCTATTATGTATTATAAAAAAAGGAATGTCTATCATGCGTCGAAATTGGAAACATCGAATTAGGCAAATGTCCTCAGCACAAATTATTGTCGGCTTTTATTTGACGGCTGTGACGGTTGGTTTTTTACTTTTAAGCATTCCAGCAGCATTAAAGCCAGGGGTGGAGCTAGATTTAATTAACCGTTTATTTATTGCTGTTAGCGCGGTAAGCGTAACAGGCCTCACGCCCGTTTCAACAGCTGAGACGTTTAGCACATTCGGATATTTTATTTTAGCATTTATTTTTCAAATAGGTGGAATCGGTGTTATGACACTAAGTACATTTATTTGGCTTTTAATTGGAAAAAAGATTGGCTTAAAAGAACGACAATTAATTATGATGGATCATAATCAGTCCAAATTATCTGGACTCGTTAATTTAATGAGAAATGTACTGCTTCTTATTTTTGCCATTGAGGCAATTGGTGCATTGGTATTAACGCTTCACTTTCATCAATATTATTTAGATTGGAAAGAAGCATTTTTACATGGTTTTTTTTCATCTATTAGTGCGACAACAAACGCTGGGTTTGATATAACTGGAGCTTCGTTTGTTCCATATGCTAACGACTATTTTGTTCAAGTCGTGACGGTGCTCTTAATTACGCTAGGAGCAATTGGTTTTCCAGTTCTAATTGAAGTTAAGCACTTCTTTTTAAAGCGTAAAGAAAAGCGTAAGTTTCAGTTTTCTCTTTTTGCAAAATTAACGTCTATTATGTTCTTAGCCTTGTTAGCTGTTGGAACTTTGTTAATTTTGCTTTTAGAACAGAATGCGTTTATGGCAGGGAAGTCTTGGCATGAAGCATTCTTCTATGCCTTTTTTCAATCAGCCGCAACCCGAAGTGGTGGAGTAGCCACGATGGATGTTAGTGAATTTACGCTACCGACGCTGCTTATCATGAGTGCCATGATGTTCATTGGAGCATCTCCAAGCTCCGTCGGTGGAGGGATTCGGACGACCACGTTTGCTCTAAATATTTTATTTTTGTTTTATTATGCAAGAGGAAGTAAAACAATAAAGATTTTTAGACGAGAAATTCATGAAGATGATATTACTAAATCTGTAGCTGTGTCTATGTTTGCCATTATTATCTGCTCCACTTCTGTTATTATTTTAACAATCACAGAGTCGTTTTCTTTAACAGAGATTATTTTTGAAGTGTGTTCAGCCTTTGGAACGACAGGCTTATCAATGGGAATCACGAGTGGCTTATCAGATGTAGGGAAAATACTCATTATTATTCTGATGTTTATCGGTCGAATTGGAATGCTCGTATTTATTCTAATGCTTCGTCGTCCAAAAACAGAACCAGACTATCATTATCCAAAAGAACGCATTATTATTGGGTAATTCATTAAGCGTTTTGACAGGTTTTACTGCTTATAAGATCTATGCACTTGCACAAGCTAGTATAGAGCAAATGCTTATAATCTTATGAGGAGGTTATTACAATGGCAAAACGTAAAGTAGCACATAATCCAGCACAAAAAAATAATCAAACGCCAAAAGAAAGCTTACCCGATACAGAATTTTCAGCTGAATATGGCGGAGAAGACACATATAAAGCAGCAAACCGTAATTCAAAGCACGGAAAGCAAGGACAAAGCAAATGACGAAAAAAGATCATAGACACCTTGCCCACTCGAAAGAAAAGCAAACACAACTTTTACAAGAGGAGTTTGGACCTGAAATGGGTGATCCAAACGCAGCTAAGTTTTTAGAGATGGCTGAAATTGCAAAAGCTGAGAAAAAACATAAGAAAAAGCAAAAAAAGAACTGTTAAAAAAAGACCTCGATACGCGTATCGAGGTCTTTTCCGATTAGCTCACTACTGGCAAATCAAAGGCTTCAACAGGAGAGGTAAACAGTTTCGTCTCGTTGGCTTTTTGATCATAGTAGAATAAAATTAAAGACTGCTTTTCTACAATTTTTCCAGTGTTTTTGTAGTATGCATAATCAAATGGAAGCAGCTCAAGAACAGTGTGCTTATAAAGCTCTTTTTCCGTTAGGTTTTCATCGACAAAGTCATCGCCTAATACCGTTGGCTTTGCAAGTATTTGCTGATAGTAATGAGAACGAACTTGCTTATCTAACTTATCATCCCACCAAGGTTTGCGAGGCTTGTGTTTTTGATTGAATAAATAGTCAATCTTCATGAAGCCTTCAATGATTGCTTCGTTTTTAAAGCTTTCTGTTTCAATATATTGTTTTAAGCGTTTAAACAAATCTTCAAGCTGGTGTCCAATACGTGCCCAGCCCATCTCATCCCAGAAAGTACCAAAGTTTTGGAAGAAATCAAATGGCGTTTCGTAACAGTTCTGGACCAGGAACTCAATCGTCTCGTCCATGCGGTGATCATTCCAGAATTTCTCTAAGATATCCTCAACGTGCTTAATACGAACAACATCAGAAAACGGCAGAACGTTATTACTTAGAATTTCATACGGTGACTGGTCCATAAACTGATAGTTGTAACGCTGCGCACTAAGGCGTAAACCTGTTCCACGAAGCATCTTTAAAAACCCGAGCTGAAGCTCTTCTGGACGCAGAGCAAATACGTCATTAAACGTGGTTTTAAACGAATGGTAGTCTTCATCAGGAAGGCCTGCAATTAAGTCTAAGTGCTGATCGATTTTACCGCCATCTTTGACCATCGTAACGGTACGAGTAAGCTTTGTGAAGTTTTGCTTACGCTTTACAAGCTCGTTTACAGCATCGTTTGTCGACTGGACACCAATTTCAAAGCGGAAGAGTCCAGCTGGTGCATGGTCATTTAAAAACTGAATAACTTCTGGACGCATGATGTCAGCCGTAATCTCGAATTGGAAAACAGTACCAGGCTTGTGCTCGTCAATTAAGAACTGAAACATTTCCATAGCATAGCTGCGGCTAATGTTGAATGTGCGGTCCACAAATTTGATGGTTTTAGCACCGTTATCCATTAGATAGCGAATGTCATCTTTGATTTTCTCGCGGTCAAAGTAGCGCACGCCTACTTCAATAGAAGATAAGCAGAACTGACAGCTAAACGGACAGCCGCGACTTGTTTCAATATAGACAACACGCTTAGATAAAGAATTGCGATCCTCTTCAAACCGGAACGGTGAAGGCATTTCGCGAAGATCAATTTTATTGCGCTGTGGATTCACTACGTGTTTCCCATCTTGTCTAAATGCAACACCGCTGACGTTTTCAAACTGACGGTTTCCATGAAGCTCATCTAAGAGCTGCTTGAACGTTTCTTCTCCTTCACCAATTACAATGAAATCAGCTTCTGGGATACGGTCTAGCCAGTACGGAATATCATATGTTACTTCCGGTCCACCGAAAATAATCGTTAGGTTAGGGTTAATTTTTTTTAACATTTGTGCGACTGTAATCGTTTCTTCAATGTTCCAAATATAGCAGCTAAATCCAATGATATCAGGATTGCGCTTATATAAATCCGTCACGATATTCATCGCTGGATCTTTAATCGTATATTCAGCCATCTCAACGTGATAGTCAGGTTCTGCGTATGCTTTTAAACATCGAAGGGCCAAAGATGTGTGAATGTATTTGGCATTCAATGTACTGACAACAATGTTCATGTAAAAAGGCTCCTTTATTTAACATAATCTTAAACCAATTCACTATTGTAGCACATTTAATGGACAAAGTATAAAAGTGATAAGAAATCCTCTCTAGAAAATTTGCTTTTCTAGTATCTGTTTATTTATTTAAATGAGGGAATGTATTATACTTACTCTATTGTAAAGAGGTTTACACAAATATAATGGAATTGTAAAAATTGTTGGGGGTACGAATGATGAGCAGGCGATATGCTGACGATAGCTTAGCTTTACATACAGATTTGTATGAGCTAAATATGGCCAATACATATTGGAAAGATGGAATTCATAAACGCAGGTCTGTATTTGAAGCTTCGTTTCGTCGAATGCCTTTTGATAATGGCTACGCAGTCTTTGCAGGACTAGAACGAATGATTGATTTCATCGCGAATTTTCGATTTTCAGAAAGTGATCTCGATTATTTATCCAGCGAGCTGCACTATGAAGATGAATTTATTGATTATTTAAAAGGAATTCGTTTTACGGGTAACGTTAAATCGGTGGTAGAAGGTGAAATGATTTTTGCGAATGAACCTATTCTTCAAGTGGATGCACCGTTAGGAGAAGCACAGCTTATTGAAACACCGCTTTTAAACATTTTAAACTTTCACCCATTAATTGCAACCAAGGCTTCCCGAATTCGCTTAGCAGCTGGAGAAGATGCGGTGTATGAGCAAAGTGATAATCGTTTGATGGAATTTGGAGCAAGGAGAGCTCACGAGCTTGATGCAGCGTTATATGGAGCGCGAGCAGCTTATATTGGAGGGTTTGATGCCACTAGCAATGTGCGAGCAGGAAAAGTGTTTGGTATTCCAATCTCTGGAACGCATGCTCATGCGCTGGTACAGGTGTACCGTGATGAATATACTGCGTTTAAAAAATATGCGGAATCTCATCAAAACTGCATTTTCCTTGTTGATACGTACAATACCCTCAAGTCAGGAATTCCAAATGCGATTCGCGTTGCTAAAGAGATGGGGGATCGCATTAATTTTGTAGGTATTCGCTTAGATAGCGGAAAGCTTCCTTATTTATCTCAAGAAGCACGACGGATGCTAGATGAAGCAGGGTTTCAAAACGCGCGCATTTTTGCTTCAAATGGTTTAGATGAACATAGCATCATGGATTTGAAAGCACAAGGAGCTAAAATTGACGGCTGGGGTATCGGCACAAAGCTGATTACTTCATATGATCAGCCTGCGCTTGGCGCAGTTTATAAACTTGTATCAATTGAAGGTGAAAACGGGGAGCTTGTTGATACCATTAAGCTGTCAGATAATCCTGAAAAGGTATCGACGCCTGGATTAAGTGCGACTTGTTGCTAGACAAAAGTAATCGCAGGATTACCACAAAACTGGCGTAGTTAACTGATTT
>NZ_JBXDLD010000079.1:0-15536 GCF_056820425.1 Priestia sp. KCTC 13724
ATCAGTTACATCAATAACAGCACGATCTGTAATAATGCGGTTTACAACACCTTGACCTGTTAAAGGGAGTGTGCATTCTTTTAAAATCTTTGGTTCACCTTTTCTTGTCACATGTTCCATGATAACGATAATGCGCTGAGCTCCGTGGACAAGGTCCATAGCTCCACCCATACCTTTAATCATCTTTCCTGGAATCATCCAGTTTGCTAAATCACCGGTCTCCGAAACTTCCATACCACCTAAAATCGCTATGTTAATATGGCCACCACGAATCATTCCAAACGACTCAGCGCTATCGAAATACGCTGCTCCATCGATAGCTGTTACGGTTTCTTTACCGGCATTAATTAAATCTGGATCGACGTCTCCTTCTTTTGGATAAGGTCCAATACCTAACAATCCATTTTCCGACTGAAGTACCACCGTTTTATTGTCTGAAATATAATTTGCAACAAGTGTTGGAATACCAATACCTAAGTTTACATAAAAGCCATCCTGAATTTCTTTTTCTGCTCGCTTTGCAATTCGCTCTCTTACATTTACACCATTTTCAATCATCATAACCGCTCCTCTCGTTATTTTTGAACCGTTAAGCGTTCAATACGTTTTTGCTGCTCGCCAACAATTAAAGACTGAACATAAACACTCGGTGTATGAATCATATTTGGATTTAATTTACCTGTTTCGTGAAGCTCTTCTACTTCAGCAATTGTCACTTTACCTGCAGCTGCAATCATCGGACTAAAATTGCGAGCTGTTTTATTGTATATAAGGTTTCCCATGTAATCAGCTTTCCAAGCTCTTACTAAGCTGACATCTGCCACCAATGCTTCTTCTAATAAATACTCTTTGCCGTCAAATGTTCTTGTTTCTTTTCCCATCGCAATTGGTGTGCCAACTCCTGCTGGTGTATAAAAAGCTGGAATCCCTGCTCCGCCAGCACGAATCTTTTCTGCAAGCGTCCCTTGTGGTAAAAGCTCTACGTCAATCTCTCCTGATAGAACTTGACGCTCAAATTCTTTATTTTCACCGACATAGGAACCTATCATCTTTTTAATTTGCTTATTTTTTAATAATAATCCTAGTCCCCACTCATCAACTCCACAGTTATTGGAGATAACCGTTAAGTCTTTTACTCCCGTTTCGACTAACGCTAAAATGAGATTTTCCGGAATACCACAAAGACCAAATCCTCCAACCATAATTGTTGAACCATCTTTTACTGGCTTAACTGCTTCAATAAATGATGTATGTACCGGTTTCATACATAACCCACCCCTTCGATTTTTTGAAAACGCTTACTATTTTATTATAGAATATTTAGAACTTTTTTAAAATATATAACTAGCAATTATAAGTAATTATTTTTTCGTTCGAAAAAGTTATAGGTGTTTTGCTATACTATATGCCTACTTTTTAAGAACGTTCACTTCATTTGAGAATATATGGCATAAAAAAAAACCATGAATGCTAAAATAGCTTCATGGTTTTTTCAATATTATGGACGTTCTACTAATGTAGCAACCCCTTGTCCGCCACCAATGCATAACGTTGCAAGACCTAGCTTCGCTTCACGTTTTTGCATTTCATGAATAAGAGAAACTAACACGCGAGTTCCACTAGCTCCTATTGGATGACCTAGTGCGATTGCTCCACCATTAACATTTAATGTTTCTTGGTTAAATTTAAGCTCACGATCAACAGCAATTGACTGTGCTGCAAAAGCTTCGTTTGCTTCTACTAATTCAACATCTTCTAAAGATACCGCTGCCTTTTCCAATGCTTTTTTTACAGCGCTTACTGGGCCGATTCCCATAATGCTTGGGTCAACACCAGCACTTGCATTGGATTTAATTGTTACTAAAGGTGTTAAGCCTAGTTCGTCTGCTTTTTGACGGCTCATCACAACAACCGCTGCCGCACCATCATTAATACCAGAAGCATTTCCAGCTGTTACAGAACCATCCTTTTTAAATGCAGGACGTAACTTACCTAAGCTTTCTGCTGTTGTACCAGCACGTGGAAACTCATCGCGGTCAAAAATGGTTACTTGATCTTTGCGTCCTGGTACTTCTACCGGAACAATCTCATCTTGGAATCGTCCTGATTCGATTGCAGCCTCTGCTTTTTGCTGACTAGCAGCAGCAAAAGAGTCTTGTTCTTCACGCGTAATGCTATATTTATCACATAAATTTTCAGCTGTAATTCCCATATGATAATCGTTAAAAGCACACCATAGTCCATCTTGAATCATACTATCAACGACTTTTTGATCTCCCATTTTGAATCCATTGCGAGCATTCTTTAATAAATATGGCGCTTGGCTCATATTTTCCATTCCACCCGCTACGATAACTTCAGCATCACCAGCAAGGATTGCTTGAGTTGCAAGATGAACTGCCTTTAGTCCTGATCCACACACTTTATTGATTGTTAATGAAGAAACTGTTTCTGGTAAACCCGCTGCGAGAGCTGCTTGTCTAGCCGGGTTTTGACCTAATCCTGCTTGCAAGACGTTCCCCATAATTACTTCATCTACATCATTTGCTGCGATTCCTACTTTATTTAGTGCTTCTTTAATGACTACTCCACCTAAAGTTGGTGCAGAAACATTTTGTAAGCTTCCCCCAAAGCTGCCGATTGCCGTTCTAACAGCGCTTACAATGACCACTTCTGTTTGACTCATGTCGTTAACCTCTCCTTACTGTTTGATTACTGTCACATATATGCTTATTCGACAACCAACTTAATTTTCCTATTGTAATTTCGTTTATTTTGTAAAAATTTATAATTTTTATTGAATTTAAACTTCTATCCTTTAAAATAGGTAATTGAAAACGTTATCAAAAAAGGAGGAAAATTATGTCGTTACCTTCTAAAGCAACCATCATTGAAGTAGGTCCTCGAGATGGACTACAAAATGAAAAAAATTTTGTACCAACACATGTGAAAATCCAGTTTATTTCTTTATTAAAAGAAGCTGGCCTATCAGAGATTGAATTAACTTCTTTTGTCTCACCAAAATGGGTGCCTCAAATGAAGGATGCACAGCAAGTTATTCAAGCATTCTCATTACAGCAACCTACTAATAACCGCCATATTGTTCTCGTTCCAAATGAGCAAGGCCTGACTAAAGCACTTGAAGAAAATTGTCAATCTGTTGCTTTATTTATCGGCGTCAGCAACTCGTTTAACCAGCATAATATTAACAAAACAACCGCTGAAGCTCTTCACCAACAGCTACCTCTTATGGAGAAGCTTAAAGAACGTAATGCCTACGTTCGCACATGCATATCAACTTCATTTTACTGTCCATACGAAGGGAAAATTAATCCAGACAAAACCGTAGAGCTTTGCGCACACTTTGTAGAAGCGGGCGTAACCGAGCTCAGCATTGCAGATACAATCGGGATGGCTAACCCAAAAGACGTTTTTACTCTCTTTTCAGCATTGAAACGCGCATTTCCTACAGTCCTACTAAACGCACACTTTCACGACACAAGAGGAGTAGCTATGGCTAATATTTATGCTTGCCTTCAAGCTGGGGTTACCCGCTTTGACTCTTCAGCTGGCGGGATTGGTGGATGCCCTTTCGCTAAAGGGGCAACTGGTAATATTGCAACAGAAGACTTAATTTTTATGTTAGATGAAATGGGTGTTCAAACAAATGTGAATCGCGAAAAAATTCTGGAAGCTGTTTCCTATATTGAACCCTACCTTTCACATCCAGTTTCAAGTAAGCAATACCGTCTCTATCAATTAGCTAAACGATAAGAAAGTAAAAAAGCACGGTAGAATCTACCGCGCTTTTGCTGATTGGTCAATAAATGACATTCTTGGATTTAAAATTTGCGCTGGACTTTTTAGCATGAATGTTCCAGCAGCGTCACTATAATCAATTGTCATGTTATCATCCATAAACACTTGTTTTGTTTTCTCAATAAGAATGTCACCACCGTTTGTCGAAACAACAACGTCATCAAATTCTTTATCAGCAACAATCCAAAGTGATGTAACGCCGCTTACAACACAGCCACAGCCGTCCGTATCATATTTCAATTTTAAAAATAGAGATGAGCTTTGATCATATTTTTCAGCAACTTTTTCAAGAGCACGATTGGTAAATACAATGTTCATTCTATCGCTCCTTTTAAATAAATGTATAAACGATGCGAACATGTTTATATAATGAAGTATAATATACAATGCTCACTCCATAAACTATTACGCTCATTAGTATAGACAATGGATGAGCGCTTATCATACATAAGGAGGAATTAACTTGCCAAAAGTTCAAATCAAGGTAATGGATAACGGATCATTTCGAGTGACTGGTGATGTTGAATTAATTGATGCTGAAGGTAATAAGTATGAAACGAAACCCACGTTTTCACTATGTCGATGTGGCATGTCACAAAAGATGCCCTTTTGTGACGGAAATCATAAAGGTAAATTTGAGTCTTGCGTGCGTGCTAAAGCCGTATTAGACGAGTAATCTTTAAGCGGTTCAATTATTAATAACTCCTCTGTATCTGGACTAGCTGCAGATTTAGGTCAATCCGGATATAACGCTGCAAAAGGGGCAATTACAAATCTTACTCGAACAATGGCTATCGGTTATGCACGGGACGGTATTCCCGTTAATGTTATTGCACCAGGAACAATTGAACCCCCCTTCTTGACGGACTATCAGGAGCAGAAGAAGGAAAAAAGTTTAGAAAAGCCTACGAATGGGTTGATTCAATGGGACGTCTAGGAAAACCAGAAGAGGTAGCAGGCGCTGTACTTTTCTTGGCATCTGATGACAGTTCATATGTAACGGGAGATTGCATTACGGTTGATGGAGGTCACATGGCATACACACGGCCTGGTAAAATGCTTTATGACCCATCCTACAATAAGCTCGTGCCCATTGAGGGCACTGAGCTTATTTTTTGTAAAACGCATTTCCTGCTAGTTTTTCAACTAACCATGGAGCAACCTGATAAATTGTAGAGCCAATGCCCATCCACTTTGGCAAGTTAATCTCTCGCTTGTTGGTCCCGATAGATTCAACGACTTTTCTAGCAACATCTACTGGGTCAAGCATCATATTTTTCATGCTCTTTTCGTAAGAACCTGTTTGATCGGCAATGGTAAAAAAGTTGGTTTGAATTGGACCTGGATTAACTGCAGTCACTCGCACGTTAGTCCTAGCAATTTCTAGGCGTAATCCATTTGTAAACCCTAATACGGCATGCTTTGAAGCAGCATACCCACTGGATTTAGGCGTAGCTAGCTTACCTGCTTGAGAAGCAATATTAATAATATGACCTTCATTTCTTTCTAACATAGCTGGTAATACTGATTTCGTACACGCAATTAATCCCAGGACGTTTACTTGAAACATGGACAAAATCGTATCCATTGAAGCTTCCGTTACTTCCTCAAATACCCCAAAACCAGCATTGTTAATTAGCACATCAATTTTATAAACATCTTCAAGAATTTGATTCATAACCGTTTGAACGTCACTTAGATTAGCAACGTCTAATCGATATGTACGGCAAGTAACTCCATACTTCTCACTGATTTGTTCTGATACTTCTTGAAGGCGGATTTCATTTCTAGCAACAAGGATTGGATTAGCACCTCTTTTAGCTACTTCACAGCTAATCATTTTTCCTAATCCACCGGATGCACCCGTAATTAAAATATGCTTTCCTTTAAGATTATTCATTCTTACACCTCAATTATACAAACTCAGTGCTTTTAATCTTATCTTTCTACACTTAAAAAAACAAGATTAATGAGTGTGATAAATAAAACGATCACTTTCATATTGACAACTAATTTGGCGGAGGCTTTCAAGGTAGTCTAATTGCCCTACCGTTTCAGACATCGTCAACCCTAATTCTTTTTCATACACGGATGGAAACAGGAATTTACAAACATCAAATGCAGACATCGGCTTGTTCTTTAAAAGTTGATATACTTTTTCAGCACGCTCTCTTTGCTTAGTTAGTCGTTCTGATACAAGTTTACTCACTTCTTTCACTTCATCTCCATGGCCTGTGTAGATACATGAAATAGGTAATTCAGAAAGACGACGAAGAGATGTATTATACTGAAGCATTGACTTTTTTCGTTTCTCACCTTCATGATACGGAGGCTCAATAAGCGGGTTAGATGAAATATGTTTAAGTAATACGTCTCCACCAATTAAGGTTTCGCTTTGCTGGTGATATAAGGCAATATGACTTTGAGCATGTCCAGGCACTTCAATAATACCCCAATCTTCCAAGCCTTTTATTACACTACCTTCTTGAACTTGATTGTTTAGTGATCTTTCACAAGAATATTTCATTGAATGACGTAATCCTTTTAGATATTTTCGAAATCGTTCATCTACGCCTAACTGCGTAAAGAACTCTGTGAAAAATCGGTCATACTGGTCAAAGAAATTCGGATCTTTCGAAATCCACGGCTCGTTTCTCCAATGTCCGATTACCGGTGTATCTGGTGAAAAATAATCAAGCATACCTACATGGTCCGGATGATGGTGTGTCAGTAACACTTGATCGATATCCTCTACATGTAAGCCAATTTCATTTAGCTGTTTCGCAAAAGAATTCCAAGCCTCTTCTGTCTTCACCCCTGCATCAATTAAAGTAATGGACTCTCCTTTTAGTACATATACATTTACATCTCCAACTGCAAACGGTGTTGGCAATGTGAACTTGTGAATTTGTTCCTTCATAACGTTGTCCCCTTCTAAGTAATGACGTTTTCTTTAAGTGTACACGATTCCAATATACATTCATACAATATGCTTTCTTTTCTGAAAATTAGATTGACAGCTATCATTTTCTCAGTGCATAATTACAACAATATGCTTATAAAATCCACTCACAGAAGACAGCTTATATGTATTAAATACAACGACTTCATACAGAACAAAAAGTATTTTCATTCATTAATAGGTATATATAAAAAGGAGGTTCATCCCTTGATGAAACAACCATTAAATATTGCTTTTATCGGCGCTGGATCAATGGCCGAAGCCATGATTTCAGGGCTAATTAGTACAAACAAATTTAAGCCCGGACAAATTCACGTTACAAATTACAGCAACGACGCACGACTTCATGAATTACGTAATCAATATAAAATTAATATTACTCGAAACATTCCTTTAATCATTCAAAAAAGCGACGTAATTGTATTAGCAGTCAAACCAAAAGACGTTGTGGAAAGCATTGAAAACATTAAGCCTTATATCCATAAGAGCCACCTTATCATTTCTGTCCTTGCAGGAGTTTCAACAAGTAGCATCTTATCTTTATTTCAACACAAAGTACCTGTTGTTCGAGCAATGCCAAATACTTCCGCTTCAATCGGTTTATCTGCAACGGCCATTTCCAAAGGGGAGCATGCTAACGACGAGCATATAAAATTAGCTGAAACTCTCTTCCATACAGTTGGAACGGTTACAGTTGTTCCCGAAGCACAACTTCATGCTGTTACAGGCTTATCAGGTAGTGGACCCGCATATGTTTATTATTTGGTAGAAGCGATGCAAAAAGCTGCTCTACATCAAGGCCTTGAGTCAGACGTAGCGACAGACTTAATTACACAAACACTAATTGGTGCAGCTCAGATGCTCAGAACATCACCAAAAAGTCCTACCACGTTACGAAAAGAAGTTACCAGTCCAGGAGGAACGACAGAAGCAGGGCTAGAACAACTGACTGACTACGAATTTCAAGAAGCGCTTATCCAATGTATTGACAAAGCTACACTTCGCTCAAAAGAATTAGGTGAAGCTATTGATGAAAAAATGATGAGCAGTCGTACATCACATTAAGAGTTTGGGACATAACAAAATGATGGCTTCTAAAAGACGAACACTAGCTGTTCCCATCTCTTTGGTTTGTCTGAACACGTTCGTTCCATTGCGCTACGGCCACTCGCTTTCCGCGGGGAGGAACCTGAGCTTCCTCGCTGCGCTGCGGGATCTCAGTTTTCCCTCTCTTTCCCGCAGGAGTCGAGTATCCTACGCTCCATTCCACCCTGTTTCCAACATTGTTTTCACAATCAACCAAAAAACCTGAACGATTAAAAGTTATGAACTCTCAATCGTTCAGGTATATCATTGGCTGAATTACTTATGTCTCAGTCTCTTTTACTAACTCTCCATGAAACAGTAAAGCATATAAAGTGAAATTTACTAAACCTCAGTGCTATAATGCATTTTGTTAGCAACTCGAAATAATGGAGGGATATGAAAGTGACTGCTGAATTGTTTACACCTTATCAAGTGAAAGATGTAAAGTTGAAAAATAGAATTGTAATGTCGCCCATGTGCATGTATTCATGTGAAGAGGAAGATGGCATCGTAACAGATTGGCATCTGGCTCACTATACATCACGTGCTGTTGGCCAAGTTGGCTTAATCATGATTGAAGCGACTGCGGTAACACCTGAAGGACGTATTACATCACGTGATTTAGGGATTTGGAATGACGAACATGTTGAAGGGTTACAAAAGCTTGTTAATCAAGTGAAAGCACACGGTAGTAAAACCGCTATTCAACTTGCACACGCAGGCCGTAAAGCGACGGTAGATGGAACGATTTACGCTCCTTCTGCTATTGCATTTGATGATGAAAGTAAAACACCTGCTGAAATGACAAAAGAAGATATTGAGAGAACAATTGAAGCCTTTAAAGAAGGTGCAAAACGCTCAAAACAAGCTGGTTTTGATATTATTGAAATTCACGGGGCACATGGATATTTAATTCACCAATTCTTATCTCCATTAAGCAATAAGCGCACGGATGAATACGGTGGGTCTGCTGAAAACCGCTATCGCTTCTTACAACAAACGATTAACAGTGTAAAAGAGGTATGGGACGGTCCTTTATTTGTTCGTGTTTCTGCAACTGACTACGCTGAAGGCGGATTAACTATCGATGACCATGTTACATTCGCTAAATGGATGAAAGAACAAGGTGTTGACCTAATCGATGTAAGCTCAGGGGCACTTGTGCATGCTAAAATTAACGTCTACCCTGGCTATCAGGTACCGTTTGCAGAAAAAATCAAGCACGAAGCAAACATTGATACAGGGGCTGTTGGTTTAATTACGAGCGGTCTTCAAGCGGAAGAGATTCTTCAAAGTAAACGTGCTGACCTCATATTCGTCGCGAGAGAACTACTGCGCGATCCGTATTGGCCACGCACAGCCGCCAAAGAGTTAAACACAACCATTGAAGCACCTGTTCAATATGAACGAGGTTGGTAAAAAAGTGAGGGCCTTTAGGGCTCCTCACTTTTATTCAATAGGAAAACTCACTAGGTCAGACGCAACCAGAGTATGTTTAAATTCCTTCATCGCCCCCTCTGCTAACTGCTTGACTGCTTCTCCTTGATATCTAGCACTTATATGAGTAAGAATTAGCTGCTGCACATTCGCTTGCCTAGCTACTTGTGCTGCTTGCTTGGCTGTAGAATGATAATAATCATAAGCCAGCTTTTCATCGCCCTCAGCAAATGTTGCTTCATGAACTAAAACGTTCGCATTCTCTGCAAGCATCGTGCTATTTTCACACATTCGCGTATCTCCTAAAATGGTTACGATTTTTCCTGGTTTGGATTCTCCAATGAATTCCGCTCCGTTAATTTCCCGCCCATCTTCTAGAAAAATAGTTTTGCCTTCTTTTAACTGCTTATAATGAGGTCCTGGTTGTACTCCAGCTTCTTTCAAACGTTCTACTTGTAGCGCACCCGGTAAGTCTTTTTCAACGATTCGATATCCGTATGACGTTACGCCATGCTCAAGCTTTGCACATTCTACTTTAAACGTATCATCTTCAAATATAACCCCTTCATTGACTTCAACAACTTGAAGCCGATACTTCAAGTGCGTTTGGCTAACTTCTAACGCGACTTTAATAAACTGCTCAATACCAGGGGGACCGTATACGGTAAGAGGTTCTTCGCCTCCTTGAAACGATCTGCTCCCCAACAAACCCGGAAGGCCATAAATATGGTCACCATGCAAGTGCGTAATAAAAATTTTCTCGATGCGACGAGGGCGAATGGAGGTATGTAAAATTTGGTGCTGAGTTGCTTCTCCGCAATCAAAAAGCCATACGGCACTTCGCTCTTGCAGAAGCTGTAAAGCAATTGAGGAAACGTTTCGTTGTTTAGCTGGTACTCCGGCACCCGTTCCTAAAAATAATAGTTCCATGTGCTTCTCCCTTTCTACTTAATTCAAACATTAATCCGAACAAAAAGCCTGTATGCACATTATACAGGCTTTTTACTTACCTATGCTACCCTAATTGTTTGAAGCGCCTCTGTTAATACAGAAATAAGAAGGTTTAAATCTTCTTTTGGAATCATGAGAGGCGGTGAAAGAGTGAGCACATTGTTATGCCCGGCTACTGTTGCGCCATTCTTCCCAATAATGACTCCTTTTTCTTTACACCTTGCAATTACTTGATTCACTAACTGTATATCCAGGGGAACTTTGGAAATTTGATCAGAAACAAGCTCGATTCCTACCAGCAGCCCTTTGCCACGAATGTCGCCTACATACGGGTGTCCTTTCAATTCTTCTTTTAACTCTTTCAATAAATAGGTTCCCATCGTTTTTGAACGATTATATAAGCCTTCACTCTCCATAATCTCTAGGTTTTTGAGTGCAAGTGCACAGGCAGCTGGACTTCCTCCAAATGTGTTTACATGTCGAAAATATTCATACTGATCGCTACCTTTAAATGCTTCATAAATTTCTCGCTTGACCGCTGTTGCCGATAAAGGTAAATAAGCACTTGTAATACCTTTTGCCATCGTAATAATATCCGGCTTCACGCCATAATTCATAAATCCAAACGCTTCCCCTGTGCGTCCAAATCCACATATAACTTCATCTACAATCAATAACGCCCCGTGCTTTTCGCAAACTTCTTTTACCCCTTGCATATAGTTATCTGGTGGAATTAAAATACCTCCCCCTGTAATAATTGGCTCCATTATGACCGCAGCAATTGTTTCACTAAGCTCCCACGTCATCGTGTCATCAATCGTCTTCACCGACTGAAGCAGCTCTTTTGGTGCATCTATTTTATCGACACCTCGGTAGCTATCAGGGGGTGGAACATGAAGAAAGCCAGTTGCTAAAGGTTCGTACTTGTATTTACGCTGAGCTTGCCCCGTAGCTGACAGTGCCCCCATCGAGTTTCCATGATACCCACGGTAACGTGAGATAATTTTATAGCGCCCATGTTCTCCTCGTTGCTGATGATACTGTCTCGCAATTTTAAATGCGGTCTCATTCGCTTCTGATCCGCTATTAGAAAAAAAGATAACATATTCATCTCCTAGCATTTCATTGAGCTTTTCAGCTAATTGAATCGCAGGAGGGTGACTTTGCGTTAATGGAAAATAAGCTAGTTCTTTGAGCTGTTCATAAGCTGCTTGGGCTAGCTCTTCTCTTCCATAGCCTATATTTACGCACCAAAGTCCCGCCATTGCGTCTAAAAATCGATTTCCATCCTCATCTGTTACCCAAGCGCCCTTCGCTTTTTCTACTACCATAGTAGCTTCAGGAGAATAAGGTTTCATTCCGTGCCATACGTATTGCTCATCCTTATTTTTTAAGCTTTTATTTTTTTCGCCACTGCTAGCTTGAACCATTGCATTCACTCCTTCTGATTTTAGTAATTATATGGATGAAGAGACTTCGACCAAAGCCGAAGTCTCTCTTTTCATCTAATAAATATGCTAAAAATCAAAGCGTGATGTTATCATCTTTTTACGCGTATAAAAGTTCAATCCGTCTTTTCCATTGACATGTAGATCTCCGTAAAAAGAGTCTTTCCAACCCGAGAACGGGAAGAAAGCCATAGTAGCAGGCACTCCTACGTTGACACCTAGCATACCAGCATCCGCTTCTTCTCTAAATTGACGGATTGCTTTTGCATCCTTTGTATAAATTGTTGCACCATTTCCAAACCGAGATTTTTCAATATATTCTAACGCTTCATCTAAATTTTCGGCTCGAAGCAAGCTTAAAACGGGTGCAAACAGCTCTTCTTTTGCAATGGTCATAGTGGGCGTTACGTGATCAAAAATCGTGGCACCAAGAAAATTCCCTTCCGAATAATCTTCCATTTCCTTACGACCGTCTCTAATTAAATGAGCACCTTCTTCTACCCCGGCTTCGATATAGCCAAGTACTTTATCTCGATGCTCTTTCCGAATAACGGGCGTTAAAAGCACTTCATCCTGTAACCCACTGCCCATAATTAATTCATCTGCTTTTTGCTTCAACTTCGCAACGAACTGTTCTTTAACACCGTCTACCACTACAACAGCACTGCATGCCATACAGCGCTGTCCAGCGCTACCAAAAGCAGAGCTTATAATGTGATTCACCGCTTTATCTATATCACAATCCGGCATAACAATATGATGATTTTTGGCACCAGATAAAGCCTGAACTCGCTTGCCTTGCGCTGCGGCTTGTTCATATACATACTTTGCAACTGGTTGAGAACCAACAAAAGACACTGCTTTAATATCCGCATGTTCAATGAGACCGTTGACCACATCGCGTGCACCATGCACAAGATTTAATACGCCCGATGGAGCTCCAGCTTCTGTGAACAATTCAGCAATCCGAGTAGCTAATAAAGGCGTGCGCTCTGATGGTTTTAATACAAATGTGTTTCCACAGACAATCGCTAGTGGGAACATCCAAAGTGAAACCATCATCGGAAAGTTAAACGGCGTAATTCCTCCCACAACCCCAACAGGATAACGATACATTTCTGAATCAATTTCTTCTGCAATATTACTAAGCGATTCACCCATAAGTAGCGTCGGTGCTCCGGCAGCAAATTCTACACATTCAATACCACGCTGGACTTCTCCATAAGCTTCTTTATAAGCCTTCCCATTCTCTTTTACTACGAGTCTTGCAAGCTCTTCATGATGTTCAATAAGCAATTGTTGAAACGCAAACATAAGCCTTGCCCGTTTCGGAGCTGGTACATGCTTCCATGCTTTAAACGCTTCTTTTGCATTTTTAACAGCATGGTCAACATCTTGTTTAGTTGAAAGAGGTACTTTTGCAAGCGTCTTTCCGGTTGAAGGATCAATCACATCTTGAAACTGATTGCTTGTTGAGGCAACCCACTTTCCACCTACATAGTTTCTTAATTGTTTGGTATCTTCATTCACGACTGACATCTAATTAGCCCCCTTTTAGCATACAATCTTACTTTTATTATCATGAATTCTTACTTCAGATTCATTAGACAGAATGTGAAATAGAAATTCTGTCTAGTTTCACATATTGGATAGTGAAATACGAAGTAGACCTAGTAAAATGAAAGAGAGCTCATGTAAGGGATGCTTTTTCTAGCTCATCAATAGCAGTAGTAGATGCGTTTAGTGCAAACAAATAGTCATAGGTCATGATCATAAATTCGATAGCCATTCTTTTTTCGTGAGCCATAAAATCAGAACCTAATAGCTTTTCCAGCTTTTCAATGCGATGATAAAGAGTCTGACGCACAATATATAAGCGCTTTGCCGTTTCTTGCTTTGATCCATTACATGCTAAATATACTTTTAGTGTTTCAAATAGCTTTGCATTAAATTTTCGATCATACTCGAGAACTGGCTGTAAATACTCCATCACCACTTCTTGTAATTCCCGCTGTTCATTGACTAACGAAATAATGCGGTACATGTGCAGGTCTTCATAAAAACAAATATGATTTTTCACTTGGTTGTGCAAAGTCATTTGAATGGAAACTGTTTTTCTAGCAGTTTCATAGCCTTTATAGATGTGATCTAAGCGTCTATTAAACTGTCCCACTCCTATCAGCTGCACCGCTAGTGATTTGTTGACTTCTTGCAAATCAACGTGGTTTATCCAACGGTTCAAACTTCTTTCTAATCTTTCCCTCCACGTAGTCACCTGACGTTTATTTAAAACAACCAGTACTAACTCTCTTTTCTTTTCTAAAATGAGAAGGTGAAAACCTTCTTGTTCAAAGATTGCTCGAATCGTCAATTTTAAGTACGTATGGTCTAGCTTGACATCTTGTATACATTGACAGCATATAACCGTTCCACCTTGGATTGGAAAGTCATGTAATACTTCTTGTAAACAATGTGTGATTTGAGATGAGGAAATTTCACCGTTTATCCACTGAACCATCCACTCTGTTTCTTGAACTCGCTTTTTTTCTTCAACATATAAGTCTCGTAAAAAATGCTGCGCTAGAGCTGTTGCTGTTCGATCAACCGTTAACATTTCAAGTTCCGTAAAAAAATCATTGGTTGAAAGAATATATAGCTCTGCATAGCTTTCGCCTAACAGTTGAATTGAATGGGTAAAAAAGCTACTTTGATTCTTTTTTTGTTTAGTAATATGATGCTGTAATAATTGTTGTTGGGGTAAGTCTAAACAGGCTGGAAAAAGCGTTACTTCACTATGTATACGAAGCCCGGCTAAAAGTCCGGTTGATTCGCAAAGACGCTGTAAAATATCTTTTGGATCGTTGACAGAAAGCAGCATTTGATTCAGCTGCTGAGAGTAATTTTCTAAATTGGAAATCATTAAATACTGCTGATTAACTAGTAGCGCATGCAAATCTTGCGTTATTTCAACAAACGGGACTTCTTCATGAAATAAAATAATGGGAAATTCGTGTTCATTTGCAAATTCAATAACGTTTTGAGGAATCTGAGAGGTATACGTACCAAGCTCGATACAGAGCCCCGAAGCTTGACATTCAATTAGCTGTTTCAAAAATGAAAGGCATAATTCATTATCTTCCTTCCACCCTACACCAGTTGAAAGAATTAATTCATTCCCTTTTAAAAGCTCATTCACGCGAGTCACTTCCATCACGTGAACCCATTTTACCCGATTTGTGAGACCGACTTTACCTGTGATTACTTCACAGCTGTTAAAATGCTTTCTTTTTAAAACCTCATTAATTGTCAAATAAGATTTCAAACTCACACCACCCTTAATCAGTCTATCTCTTTATATTAACTTAAGTTTTCTGAAAAATAAATCATTTTATCTCTTTATACTTTTTTAGAATATAACTCGCTGCTTACATGGAATTACTCAAAAAAAAGCTATAAATCATTATGCGATTTACAGCTTCTCAGCGGCTACTTGCAGTGTTTTAAAAAAACCATGCCTTTTTTTTGCTTGCTCTTTTATTCTCTGAATTTCCTGTTTATAGAAACGTAGGTCGTGAAGTGACACTGCATTAAGCATTTCCATCTTAAGCTTATCTATTACTTTTCTTTCCTCAACTGTCATCACATCTAAATCTTTCTCATTCATCATCTCTGTTTCACACCCTTATCATTTATAGGTATATTTACACTAGCGTCGCATAAATTTTAACTGAATTTTCTGTTTTATTATTTTTCCTTTTTTTCCTTTTTTTTTCTTTTATAAAGAAAAACGAATACTCTTGAACAGAGGTAGTAAACATCCATTTTTTTACTAT
>NZ_JBXDLD010000080.1:0-6916 GCF_056820425.1 Priestia sp. KCTC 13724
TTTTTCAAAAAAAAATCCAGAAAGAGGGCTGTCAAAAAATCAGCTTTTACTGACTTTTTGGACAGCCCCTGGCCGTTCGTCGTGCGTACCGTGAAGGTGCGCTATTTTTTATATTTCGGGCTTACTGTGCTGTTACATTTATTGCTGGTTAGAGCTAATTCTTTAGTGAATCAGTTTTGTTTAGAGATGAAAATGACAAGATATCATCTTTTAGCGAATGTCATAGGGCTCTTTCTTCTTTTCTGCATTTGCTATAGTAACTTTTATATGATAAAATTAAATTAATTATTTTTGTTCGGTATAGAATCAAGAGAAAAGAAATCTGTTCCATCGAAATTTCAATCTTAAGATAGTATGGTTGGACAAGGGTAGTAATACATATGTGGATTATTCCACAGCAGGAGGCAATATTATGGAACAAGGTACAGTAAAATGGTTTAATGCAGAGAAAGGTTTTGGCTTTATCGAAGTTGAAGGCGGCGAAGATGTATTCGTACATTTCAGCTCAATTCAAGGCGAAGGCTTCAAATCTTTAGACGAAGGTCAAAAAGTAACGTTTGACATCGAACAAGGTCCACGTGGTGCACAAGCTGCTAACGTTAACAAAGTAGCATAATTAAATTAAGTAAAAAAGACTCCACCGCGGAGTCTTTTTTACTTATGAATTCAAATAAACAACTTTATGATTTTAATCGAAGAAAGGGGAACGGTTATGGCTGAGAAAATGTTTAAGGATGGAGAAACCGTAAGCATAAAAGCATCAAACGAATCCGTGACAATTTTAAAAGGGCAGTATGTGAAAAACATGAAAAGATACTCTTATATCGTGGATAAATATCCAAGTACTTTTTTCTTTGAAGAAGAGTTAATAAAACAGAAATAAAAGCGGGCTTTATAAAAAGTTAACATAGACAATACGAACAGTAAAAAGGAGTGGAAACCGCTCCTTTTTAGTTTTTTATAAAAACGAACTTCATTATTTCTTTCATATACGCATAAGGGTGGTTGTTGGACAAAGTCCAAAATGGAATCATCGACATTCAAAATAACTCCGATAGAAACAATTTGAAAGTTTTCAGAGTCACTTAGATAATCGTCGTCTTCATATCCGCTCAATATAGACCAACCTGAGTCACTCTCATCATGTGGTTCATCCCTAAGCATAAAGTTGAACTTCTGTTTTTCTAGTACATCATCACTTAATTTTATGACGTTGTATCCGTATCGTCGAGTTTAGTAAATACAATTGGTTTTGCACTTAGCATTGGTGATAAGTTTAATTTTAACTGCGATAGCTTTCCTTCGGTTTCCATTTCATATGCAATTAATAAATTCATTTCTGAATAAGAAATATCCCACTTTACGGTGAACATATTGTAATGATGATGTTTCATCTCCGTATGAAGGGATCCCCATTTTAAATGTAACAGGTCATTTTGTATATCAACTTCAATTTTCCCATATGCAGGGTGCTCAAATATTCCTGTATACTCTTTTAATTCATGTGTAGGGCTTGTTTCTTTTACTTGTGGAAAAGGTTTATCTAACTCTTTCATCATTTCTTTAAACTTAGCTGTATCTTCCGCAGATCTTTTATGCCAGTCGATTGCATCTAGCTCCAGAATCTCATCATAAATTTGATTTGCAAGGTAAGTTGGGAGTAGAGTCGTTCCAGCGTTTGTCAGAATAACAAGGCCGATATTTTCTTCTGGTATAAAAGAGACGAGTGCTGAAAACCCATCAATGTTCCCCCCGTGATGAATGACTTTGTAACCGCGATACGCACTAATAAACCACCCAAGTCCGTAGCAAGTGAGCGCTGTTTCAGACGTAGATAGCAGCGGATCATCAGGAATTGGAATATGCGGTTCATACATTTGCTGCAGTAAATTTGGTGTAATAAGTTCATGCTCTCCAGCTTTTCCTTGATTTAAATGAAATAAAATCCACTTAGCCATATCTTCTATCGTTGAGTTTATGCATCCCGCAGCACCAACTGTATCAATGTTACGCAACGGAATTTTAACGGTATCTTTATCTTTTTCAATGTATGGAAGTGCGTGGTTATCATTTTCTTGTGAAGTAGTAACTGAGAAATTTGTATTTTCCATATGAAGAGGTTGCAAAATATGCTCACTTACATACTGCTCCCATGTTTGGTTCGTGATTTTTTCTACCATATAGCTCATAGTTACATACATTAAATTATTATATAGAAAAGATGTGCGAAATGGTGCATCAAGCTCTAAGTACTTAATTTTCTCCATAATTTCTTTTCGCGTGAATGAAGATTGATACCATAATAACTCATGACGACTTACCCCAGAACGATGGGAAGCTAAATCACGAGCTGTAGTTTGTGAGCTTATCAGAGGGTCATGGAGTGAAAAAGTTGGAAGATACGTTTGAACAGGTTCATCCCAGTCAAACTTTCGTTGTTGAGCAAGTAAACTTAGAGAAAGTGTACCAAAAGCTTTTGTAGATGAGCCGATTGCAAACAGCGTGCTAGGTGTAACGGGTTTTTTATTTTCAACGTCACGGTATCCAAATCCTTCAGAAAGAACAATTTCTCCATCTTTTACGATTGCAACTCCTGCTCCTGATACATTTAGCTCTTTCATCATTTCTTTTGTACAATTACGCAGGTGATCTGTAAGAGAGGACTTTATTTTTTGCATAAGGCTTTTCTCCTTTACCATTTTTTTCTACAAATAGGTTACTTCGAGGTAAAGAAGGGAAATACCTTCTTGTTAACAAAGATGTCATAATTTCCAATGTTCTTATTAATTAGTAGATTAATAATTTTGATAAAAAAGATAAGACAAAACAATTTAATTGGTTTTATGGTTCCGGTACAAAAATTAACTTAGTATAAGTATACTATCAGAAAGAAACTTTTCACTAATCTCTTACGAATTGAACAAATAGAAATTTCATTTGCTCCAACAAAAAAGCACACCCAGCATTCCAAATACAAAATATTCTCCTATTAAATTAACATTTAGAGAACAATAAACGGATTAGTTATTAATTGACTTGCACAAATGTTATACGTTACTATTGAAGAAACTTAATACTCCAAAGGGGAGTAGCTGTACAACACAGTCGTCATTACGAAACAAGTCAGTTTCCGGCTTTGTTGGCAATCTTAATTGTTAGCAAGACCTTTGCCTACGCTTTTAGTTAGGTAAAGTGTGTCTTTATAAATTAAACGCTTTTATCTACTAAAGAGATAAAAGCGTTTTTTTATTTTTATCGATTAAAAATGAGTATGAGGAGTGACTATTTATGTTTAAGAAGCTGTTTAATTCATTAACGAATAATAAGCATTACAGCAGCAGTGATTATAAGAGAAGAAAGTCGAAATCTTTCAAGAGCTATAGTAGTAGTGACGATTATAGAAGAAGTCGCGATCGTCATGATAGTTATGGTCACCACCACTATAAAAGAAAACGGAAGAGTGGTAGTTTCTTTAGTAGCTGAGTAGAAGGATGGGTACTAATAAGCAGTATAAAAATAATGCTAAAAAAACAAAAAAGGAGAAGTCTTTTTTATAGAAGGCTTCTCTTTTTTTGTGGTGGATTGTATGAAGGTTGGATTTCTGACCTCTTCGCTGCCAGCGTGGAAAATGAAATTCCCTGTAGTTTTCTACTATGTTCATAAATACCTCTATATCAAGGGTTCAAGGGGGTTTTTAAAATTTAAATGAACTATAGTTTCCCTTGATTTTCTATAGTGTATGACCAAAATATGACCAGAGTGTGACCAACATTTTTTTGGTGAATGTAGCTTTTCTTTTGTAGAATGATAGGACTTTGAGATGTGATAGTGTGCCGTAAGTTACCTTTCCACTTAGGTGGAATTACAAGAAAGCAATTAGGAATAATGTAGTCTGACCATAAAGCATAGTGTTTTTATACGTGATATAAACTAGAAATAAATATTTGTGCCTATGACTATTCCCTTTTATTTTGAATTTATATCCTTTTTAATGAATCAACTAGCTTATAAAAGGGATTATTATCCTATTCAGATAGTGTATTAGCAGTTTTATAATGGATAATAGAGGAAAAACTCAAACCAGAGATATATTAATCATAAAAAAAGAGGGTATGTAATGGGAAAAGTATATGAAGCCAGTACGCTTTTAGCTTATGCAAAAGACAGGATGCAGGCGCGTACAAAGCATTTGATGAACAGCTAGATGTATTAAAAAAAGCCCTTCATGCCGTGGCTACACTAGATCATGAATTTCAAGGGAAAGGTGCCGACAGTATAAAAGGTTTTTATACATCACAAATAGATATGGTTACGCATTGGAAAAGCCTTGTATCGTCACATCAAGCCTATTTTAATAGTATTGCAGATTATGCGGAACAAGCTAAATTAAAAGGTGATACGGTTGTAGACGTATCGTTTTTAGAGCAAGAGCTGGCTGTTGCTAATAATCGCTCTAAGCAAATGGTCGAACAGCAGCAAACTGAACTTGAAGCAATTTTAAGTAATATTGAAGATATTATACATATTACACCGTTTTCCACAGAGGCCTTTGAAGATGAGTTAAGCGTTGCTGAGAAAAAAGAACAGAAACTATTACGGCAGTAGAAGAACTAGATAATAAACTTTCAAGTGAATATGAAATGTTAAATTCTTTCTATGAATCCGTTCAATTTAGTGTAAATGGTTTGGAACAGCTGACTTCTCAAGGCGGCAGCGCTTATCAGCTCACTTTTGATGCCAAAGCTTACAAAAATAGCGAAGCATACGAAACACAGCAGCAAATTGATAAAGTTGCTACGGGGTATGTAGAGGGGAAAGCAGAACAAAAACAAGAAATTAAAGAAAGAAAAGCAGCCATTGAAGCTGAGAGACAAAGACAAATCCAAGCCAATAAGCCGTGGTATGAAAAAGGCCTGGATATTGCAGGAGAACTTACGGGATACTATGATTTTAAACGAGCAGCAGACGGAGTCGATCCGGTTACACATAAAAAACTGTCTGCTACCCAGCGAGTCACAGCTGGAGCAATGGCAGCAGCTGGATTTATCTCGTTCGTAGGTTGGGCAGGACGAGCGGTAAAAGGAGGCAGTGTTATCTACAAAACGGCAAAAGGCATGAGTGCTGCGCATCATGCAATGGCTCTTTACCAAACACCTAAAGCGTTTAAAGTGCTTGAACAAACAGAAAAAGGATTGTATGGACTTGTCTTAACAAATGGCATGTATGAGTATACAATGGGGAAGGACTTACTAGGAAATAAGCTTACTAAAGAAGAGCAGCAGGCTAGTTTGTTTCAATCCTTTGGGGTTGCGGCAGGCGGTTTACTTGCTTCAAAAGCATCCACTCAGCTTGTCGAAAAAGGTGCACAGGCAGTTACGAAAAAGTTCAATGATATGCGCAACGTAGTTCGTACAAGTAAAGTTACTCAATATGGAAAAGACATTCAGCAGGCGATGCGAAAAATGCCAGCAGCTGGTATTGATAAAGCCAAAAAGATGTATGATGCGGTATTAGATGCAAAAGTACCAAGGTTCTTACCGCAGGAAGCGTCAGTGGGTGTGAGTGTAGGCTTTGCGCAGCAAACTGTGCGGGATGTGTTGAAGAGTACGGCTAAAGATACGATGAATTTTATGGGGAAAGACTACTTTGACGGAAAACGTTGGCATGATGCTAGGGGAAGGTTTATAAAGAAGAAGGATCCCAACCATGTTAGTAAGATGGAAAATAGCCAGGTTGAATCTTTAAAAGAAGATTCAAAAATTGATAAAACAACACATTCGATTTCGGTAGTAGAAAATAATACTAACAGATATAGCGGTACTGGAGTCAAAATTAATTCTGACTTAATAAAGAGATATATTAAAGATGTTGAAATGAGAACATCGAGAAAACTGTCAAAAAACCAAATAGAGAAGCTTAAAGAAGCGTTAAGAAATAAGGAATATCAAAAACTTTCTCCTATAGAAACCCGGAAGCATCGACGGGCATTTAATAAAATTAAAGACAAGCTCATTGAGGAATGGGAGATAAAAACGGGACAAAAATGGCCCACTTACAGTGAAGATATTATTTCAGAGAATACAGGTGAACCAGTTAGAAGAAAAGGCGATAAACATGATGCACATCATATAATTGAAAATAGCTTTCGGGGAGAACATGAATGGTGGAATATACACCCTGCAAAATTTCCAAATGAGCATCAGTCTGGTATACATGGTACGGGATCACCGGCTAATGAATTATTTAAAGGAGATAATTAAATTATGAGATACGATTTTGTTAAGAATCAAAAAGATAATCAATTTTATCCTGTAAGTAGAAATGATATTGAAGAGGTAGAAGGAACATTAGGGTTAAAGTTCCCTTTTGAATTAAAGAAGTTTCTTTTAGAGATTGGTTATGGCTTCCTTCAAAAATCAGAATATAATATCAATCGTATTATGGGGCCTTCTTCCATCAGAGATGCTAGATTAAAAGTTAATGATTTTGAATTTTATCCTGATATAGAAGTTTACGAAAATCTTGAAGAGGATAAATTAATATTTTTTGAAGCTAATGAAAGCGCGTTGCTACTAATAGAAATAAGTGAAGAGCAAAATAATGCTATTTATTATGATGATATAAAAATCGCGGATTCCTTAGAAGAATTTTTAAAGAAAATCATGGAAGATGATAAGTATTATATTGATTTAGAATAATACGATACTTATTTAATATTAAAGGCTTTATTTATATTAAACAATGAACAATAGATAAAATAAAGAACCCAACAAATAAAAAAATTAGCGAAAATAATAAATACTTATTCAAATTATAATAGAAAATTGGTTTATTTAAAGAGTGTATTGTAAGCCCGTAATCAAACAACGCATATAAAACATCAGGCACCTCCGGTACGATAAATGTATCAATCAAA